>JACQTR010000132.1 GCA_016210705.1 Chloroflexota bacterium
AATTGCCTAGTTATCTAAGCCAATGGGCCGATATTAAGGGAGGGCTTCTGTGTCTAGGACGAAGATGGGCTAAATTACTTGTTGGGGAGGGTGATGGTCTCATGACAAAGGTTACAACTAGCGTCTATAGGTCGTTGGGCTTGGTCGGTGGTGGCAACCAATTGGCCATGGCAACGGAAGCAGCCTGGTGACTTGGTGTGTCCCAAGTTGTTGGGATGAGTTTCCCAGCTCACATCCATACTGGGGAAAGTGGTAAGTCTAGCGATATCCTTCAGCGCGGCTATGGATTTGTCGATTGTCGCCTTCTTTTGAGTGTAGGTTGAGGGCAAAGAATCTTGATAGAATTGCTCAATGGATCCCACCTTATTTATCACTTCCTGAAGGGTGGGGTTAGAGTGGCTTAGGGCCTCTATTCCCAACTTTTTTACGTAAGGCAAGCTAGTGTCGATCTTGCCTTGGGAAAGCCCTTGGTCGATCAGCTCCTCAGGGGAGCGAAAGATGTGAGTGGCTCGGTTGTGGCAGTCGACGCAGTCCATTAAGCGCTTGTCTTTGCTTATTTTTTGAGGTGTTATCTGGGAAGCAAGCCCTGGGTTGACATATTCCGTAAGTTGGCCATCCTTGCCCTCGACACCAACCCATGCGATCTGTTGGCGCTTTTCATCTATAGCCAAGTACCAAACCTTGGCACCAATATGCCAGTGGATGCCTTGGGCTATCTCGGCCTCACCTCCGCCGACATTAAACGCGAAGGCGAAGGTTTTCTTGGTGTTTTTCTCATCGGCTTCAAAACGTTGGTAGGTCCGCACAAGGTCTCCTGAAAACTTCTCCGGCCAGTGGCATCGTTCGCAGGTATCGCGAGCTGGGCGTAGGTTGGCCACTGGGGTTTGTATGGGGCGATCGTAGGTATTGCCGAGCACAGCAAATACCTGTCTTATGCCGCTGATCTTGGATTTTACTAACCAGGACGCTCCTGGGCCAATATGGCAGTCCACACAGGGCACTTTAGCGTGGGGGGATTTCTCGTAAACAGTGTATTCCGGCTTCATGACGGTGTGGCATACTTGGCCGCAGAACTCTGGAGTGTCCATAAACTCCGCCGTCTTTAAACCGCCGATAGATAAGGCGATAACCTCGATAACTCCAGCACCGAGGAAGAAGAAGAAGCGGCGCCGGTAGCGAGGATCGTGGAAATTTGGCTCTAGGTATCTGCGCAGCCACGGTCGCCATCCTAAGACTCGAGGAATACCGGTGGTATCACGCCTGGCCAGGAATACGCCCAAAGAGAACACAATCCCGCCGACTATGACCAGGGTGGGAAGAATTACGAAAGTAAAAAGACCTAGATAAGGGTTTCCCACAGGGACAGCGGTCACTAGGATGAGGATCACCAAACCAATACTAAAGGCGACAATTGAAGCGCCCGTGGCCACCCAAAAATCGCTGAATAGGCCAAAAAATCGTTTTACTAGGCTAAATTGGTTATCATCTTTGGATGACATCGATTAGCTCCTCGATCTGTGTTGCTTGAGTTTGCCATTTCCCGAAGACCTCCACTTTAGGTTGGCTGGTGCTGATGCAAACGACCCTGACCGGCGGCCATGCGCGGAGAAGCCCGGAGACGAGATCTGTCACATTTATCCCGGGATCGTCCCTATCCATGATGACTACATCGGGTCGAAGCCTCTCCATTGCCTTCCAAAGGTCTTCCTTGGCGATGTCGGTATCTAACACTTCCAGCCCGGTTCGGCCTTCAAGCAATCTCTCCACTGCCTGGGCGAACAGGGAGTTCTTGTGGATGACCAAGACCCGCCAATGAGTCTCTGCATGCATTGTGTGCTATCTCCATAGGGATCATTGCCAATATCAGCATAGGTTAAGGAGCTAATAATAGGCTATTGGGCGAAAGTTTCATTTCGGAGACTAAAAAAGGCCTATCATTTGATAGGCCCAAATGGGGACGGCTAAATGTTATGGAGCTAAGGTACTATGGGTCTTCTAGGCGACTACGTGGGTATAGAGAGAACTATTCTACCGGTGGCGTTGGATAATGCCCTCGCGCAGGGCGTAAGTTGCTGCCTGCACTCGGTTGTGCAACTGCAATTTTTCCAGGATATTGTGGAGATGGTTTTTAACAGTACGCTCGCTGATGAAAAGCTGGGCAGCGATCTCTTTGTCGGTAGCGCCATTGCTGACTAATTGCAGTACTTCCCTTTCTCGGGGGGTAAGATCTCCTCGGATGAGAATGGGTGGTTGATAGGTTTTGGCTATACGGGCAAACTCGTCTAAAAGCTTTCGGGCCATGGTACGGGAGATCGCTGCTTCACCCCGAAAAACGCCTTTGAGCAGCTCCACTAGTTGCTGGGCTTCGATGGTTTTTAGGAGGTACCCCTCAGCGCCGAATCTTATGGCCTCAAAAAGATCAGCGTCCTCCTCTGATACAGTTAGCATAACTACACGAACGTGGGGCATCTCCTCTTTGATGATCCGGGTAGCCTCCAATCCATCACATCCTGGCATCCTGATGTCCATCAACACTAGGTCGGGGACGAGCTCCCGGGCTTTGTCAATGGCCTCTTTGCCGTCGTTGGCCTCACCGACCAGTTCTATGTCCTTTTCTGAAGATAGTAATTTCCTCAGCCCTTGTCGGAACAAAGCGTGATCATCTACCAAGAGGATTGTTGTTTTTTCCGTTGACATTATCTTTCACCTCGTTGGGCAGATTAATGATTACTTTTGTTCCCTTTCCTGGAGCCGTTTCAATATGCAGATGTCCTCCAACACTCTGGGCTCGCTCTTGCATGGTCTGGAGGCCAAAATGACGGCCATCATGGCGTTCCATTAATGCCGATTCAAAGCCGCGGCCATCATCCTCTGCTGTCAACTTCAGCCAGCCGTTTTCAGCTTCTAGTCTCAAGGTTGCCTTGTTGGCTTGGGCATGCTTACGGATATTGGTAAAGGCCTCCTGAATGATGCGCAGGGCCTGAACCTCTGCCATAGGGGCAAGTTTAACTGGAGCGCCCTCGGTCACAGTTATCTCCGTTTTAAGGCCGGCTAGCTCTCCGAACCTTTCCACGTATTCAGTCAGGGTGGGAACCAGGCCGACGTTGGGGGAAATCCCCATCTTTAAACTGAGGATAGCGTCTCGGACATCGGCTGTTGCCCCTCTAAGGGCATTTTCTATTTCCCCCAGTTCTTCTCTGATTTGTTCTATTTGACCCGAGGCCACCAGGCGTTTAAGGCTTATGATTTTAAGGCCCAAGTAGGCCACAGTTTGCCCCAAGGTATCGTGTATCTCTCGAGCTATCCTATCACGTTCCTCCAGAACGGCCATGCGCTCTATCTGAGCGTACAATGTAGCGTTCTCTATGGCTACGGCGGCTTGATCGGCTAGCCGTGAGAGAAGCTCGGCGTCTCGCTGGGAGAAGGGATGAGCCGTCCTGTCGGCGACCTCCAGGCTACCCAAGACCCTATCCCCTATCTTTAACGGGGCAGCCAGGTGAGCTCGAAGGCCGTTTTCTCCTACCGCAGCATCCACAGCATGAACGATTGTAGAGTCGTTGACATAGTCTTCCACCATCACTACTTTACCCTCGGCGATCACCTTTCCGGCTATCCCCTGACCTGCCTCCAGCCGGATATCTTTGAAGGCCTTGCTAAGGGGGCCACTGGTAGCCTTAATAAATATGGTCTGTCCTTGGTCATCGGCTAGGGCTATAGCAGCTACGTCCGTTCCCAGAAGATGGCGGGCGCTTTCCACCACTGAGTTTAAAATTCTGTCGGTGTCCAGGAGGGCCGAGATGTCCACATAGATCTGACCCAAGGCCTCAGCCTCTTGCTCTCGGTTTCGGGCCTCTTGAAATAGTTTGGCATTATCTATGGCTACCCCTATTTGTTGACCGATGGCAGTAAGGAGCTCTAGTTCCCGTGGGGTACAGGGTCGCTCTTGGTGGCGGGTGATAACCATCACTCCCAATGTCTGGCCTTTGGAAGTCAAGGGTACGTTGACAAAATATTGTCCTTTCTTGATGGAACCAGTTTCTGGAGTTGGGTGCTTTTCCAAGGCGTTTGATTCTTCCCAAGGGGTTAGCTGGCCCAAAAGGCCACTCCCGGTTCCTAAGTGAGCTAGGCTTTTTATGTAGTCCTCGCCCAGCCCTCGGCAGGCCTTGAGGACAATGTGACCATTATCAATATAAAGGAGGATGGCCCCGGTATTGGTCTCCAAAGCTTCCAATACCCGATCCAAAGTGTTACCCAAAGTGCGGTCTAGGTCAAGGGACTGATTTACCTCTTGAGCCACGGTATTGAGCACGGAGAGCTCCCTGGTTTGTTCTGCTATGGCTTGGGTTCTTTCCGTAACTTTGTCATCCAGCTCTTGGTTTGCCTTTTCTAGTGCGGATCGGGAGGCTCTCAGTCTTGTTCTCATGGTTTCAAAGGCTCTGGCCAGGGTTCCGATCTCCCCCGAGCCTCGAGGTAAGACGGGGGCGTCAAGGTCTCCCTCGGCTATTTTCTCACACCCGGTGATGAGGATCCTTATTGGTTTGACAAGGCTGCGAGCACCAACCCAGGCTAAGGCAAGGCTGATGAGTAAGGCTGGGATGCCCACCATCACCATTTGTTTCTGCAGGTCCCGAACGTTGGCTAGGGCTTCTGCCTTATGCTGTTCCATAGTTATCCCCCACGAGGTCATAGCCAGGGGGACGAAGGCGACTACATCGGTGTGTTGTGGCTCGCTTTCTTTAACGTCAGGGTAGGTTTTTACTTGGGGCTGCTTACTCTGGATCAGTGGTAAGAGGTAATTCCAGTGATCGTTTTTCTTTAATAAGTGCTCCGGTTGGGTGCTGGCGATAACGGTGCCATTTTCATCCACTAAGTCAGCATAGCCAGTTCGGCCTATAGCTCCGGCGCGCATCAGCCCGGCTACCGTCAGATGGGTAGACTCGATTCTACCTCCTAATATGCCGATGATTGTGCCCTCTTTATTGCGTATTGGTGTTGCTAGAGAGATTAGAGCTCGGTTACTTTGGGGATCTATGGAGCTATAGATAGTCGGCTCCCCTGTTGCCAGTACACTGGTGACATAATAATCAAGGAAGGGGTAGCCTACGGCTTCGGGGAGGTAGGGTTCCTGCCACAAGACGGTGGTGTATTTGTCGAGAAGGAAGACATCATGGTTAAAAAGTCCGGTGTGATATAAATCGAGTAGGGCACGCCTCTCGGGGGCTAGATCGCCGTCCTCTAGGTCTATAGTCTCGGAGAGAGGGTAATGTCTCAGACTGTACAAAGCTCGTCCTAGTAATTGGTCGATCCCTTGGGCAATAAGTTGAGCCATGGCCAGCCGCTCTTGAAGGGTTCGGTGGGTGCTCCTTTGTAGTGCTTGTATTCCTACCAAACCAGCTATTGTCATGAAAACCAGGAGCCCGGCGCTAACTACCAGGGCCACCTTCTTTTGTAGGCTCACCTAACTCTCCTTAGGCCATACCTTTTTCAGAAGGCAGTGGGTATGGTCTTTTCTTGTACCTCGGATACTTCCTCTGTTTTATGTTCGTTTTCTACCAAGGGGATGAGCTTGGCGATGATAAGGAAGATTAGAATACCTATGGCATAGGTTCCTAAGGATATGGAGTACTCGGTCCAGCTCGGGCTATATGTGCCCACCGAGTAGTAAAGGACCTGGCGGAAGGTCAGGGATGGAAGGACAATGTCGATCCTCTCAGCCAGGACGCCCACGAAGGCTAGGGTGGCGGCGATGGTGATTCCAGGAATATTCTTTGTTCGGGGCAATACCAAGAGAGTGAAAGGAATGGCTAGCCCCAAAGTAACATCCGCCCAAAAAATGGGAGCATATGTTCCCTTGAACATAGAAGAAAGTATCTGGGATCGAGTCTCTTCGCCGGCGAACCATACTGTGAACCATTCTGCCGTTAGTAAGTAGGCGAGAACGGGCATAAGAAAAACTAGATACCTGCTTAAGTCGTAGATAATTTGATCCTCAATGCTTAGTTTAAAGAACTTTTTGCCCAGCACGGAGACCACGATGACCAATCCTAGACCGGATACCAGGGCGGAAACTACAAAAAGAGGGGGAAGGATGGCGGTGTGCCAGCCTGGCTGGGCCTTGATTACCCCAAAGATAAAACCGGTTATGGAATGAAGGGCGATCGCTGTGGGTAGGGCGAGGAGGGCGATGCCCTTAAGTATTTTTCGATCTCGCTTTATGGCTTTGTCGCTATCGTTGGTTTGACCCAGGGTCAACAGCCAATATAGAGGGCGGCGCTGAGGGAATCGTTTCATGCAGGCCACTATGTCAGCGCGACTGCCGAAATATAGGTAAGCCAGGCATATGATTAAGTAGGAGGTCATGGTGTAGACATTTATGACTAAGGGCGACTGGAGACGTCCGTAACGGTAAAGATGCCAAAAGCGGTCAGGACGGCCGATGTCGAAGACGATTATCATCATGGCCATGAGGATGGAGATGATGGCCAGGATCTCGGCAATGCGAGCCACCGGGCGAAAGTGTTCCATGTTGAAGACATAGACTAGGGAGGCTACGATGATACCTCCAGCGCTTAAGCCCACAAAGAAGACGTAATTGGCGATGGGTAGCCCCCAATACATGGGTGTATTGGCCCCGGTATCACCAACGGTGAACTCATACCCAAAAGCGTACAGGCCCCAGGCTATTAAAACTAGCAAAACCCCTGCCAATAGGTAGAAACCGCGGCCTGTTTGTAACAGGTGGTGGAGATTTCTATCATCTGCCTTATACATGGTTTATCCCTCCGCTAGGTAGTAAACTTTAGGCTTGGTACCCAGCTCTTCGGCCAGTCGAGTAGCCCGGGTATCCCGAGATAACTGGTAGACTTGGGAATTGGGGTCGTCTAAGTCACCAAAATAGCGGGCCCGTCCGGTACACGTCTGGACACAAGCAGGTACTACATCCCCATCCATTAGTTCCCTTCCTGCAGCCTTGGCTTCGGCTCTAGCTGTTTCTACCCGTTGGATGCAGAAGGTGCATTTTTCTACCACCCCTTTGGGCCTTATCGGTACATTAGGATTGGTATAGTTTCCCATGACCTCGGGGAACTCCGGCTTTTTCCAGTTGAAGAAACGAGCCCCGTAGGGACAAGCCACCATGCAATAGCGGCAGCCGATACAGCGTTCGTATTTTTGCAATACTGTGCCTTCTTGGTTCTTATAGGTGGCTCCCACTGGGCAGACCTGAACGCAGGGTGGGTTATCGCAGTGCATACAAGGTCTGGGTATCATCCGAACCTTCACCATAGGATATTTGCCAACCTCTTGGCTCAGCACCTCGTTCCAATAGCGGGTGTGGCCCCTCCGGGTTTCCTCTTCGCCTTGGAAGGGAACGTTATTTTCAAATCTACAAGCGATGGTACAAGCTTGACAGGCGGTGCATTTGTCCAAGTCTATAATCATGCCCCATCTTGCCATGGCTTTTTCTTTCCTCCTTCCTAATTACTCTAAGCTCTATATACCTTAACCATGGTGTCGTTAGTGGCGCTTTGGCCAGAGAGAGGGTCGCTCTTGTTAGCCAAGAGCCAGTTGGGATTAACTCCCCGAAGCCGGGCCCAGCGGCCGTAGGCAGTGTGTCCCAATTCATAGGGGATGACCACTACTTGGGGGTGGCACCCCTCAAAGAGTTCGGCCTGGGCTCTTATCTTATTACCTGTGGGGGATTCGACCCAAACCAGATCCCCATTTTTAATGCCCCGTTTTTGGGCGGCTTCAGGATGTAGATGCACCTTGACTTCCCATTTTGTTTGATCCTCCACGTTGAAGATTTCTTGCAGGTTGGGGACGTTGGCTCCTCTTCCTTCAGCGTGGGTTATCAGTTTTGGAGTGTTAAGGTAGAGGTCGTAGCCTGGACCAGTGGCGTAATTGGGGGTTTGATACTGGGGATAGGGGTTATACCCCTTTTCTTCAAGGGCTGAGGAGCGCAACTCGAACTTGCCGGAATTGGTTTTAAGAAGTTTATCTTTCACTGCCACCTCGTCCAACTCCTGGCTGTCCTTATAGAACCTTCCGTTTTTGTAGCGATAAGAAATGGTCCCCTTAGACCAAACCCCCATTTGTTGCCACTGCTCCCAGGTTATTCCCAGCCCTTTGATACTGGTTTTGAGAACGTTTTCGAAATTGCCTAGAGAAGAGAAGTAATCTCCCATCTTGCCCCCTGCTCTTTTACCTAACTCGATTAGGGTATCGGCGAAATTACGGGTATCGTAAAGGGGCGCGACCACTGGTTGTCGAAGGCCTACTACCGGATATCCCAAGCTAGGATATATGGGAACATCCAGAGTGTTCTCAAGGTAACTGTGATCAGGGAGGATGTAATCGGCGTAGGTAGCTGTCTCGCTAAGGAAGGGGGTAGATTCGACGATGAAGATGTCTTTAAAAGCCTCGTAGAACCTTCCTGGCTCTGGGGTAGAGAACAAGGGATTGGTCAAGTAGATGAAAAGCATGTTTAACTTGTAAGGGTCGCTTTTGAGATGGTTATCGGCCACGTCCTGATAGAAATTTTCCATGAATCCCGTCTTTTTATCGATGCGTTTCAATTCTCCAGTCTTAACCTTGGCGTCTATATCTTTGCTCACATCATCCATATAGGGCTCTTCAGACGCCAGTGGCGTGTACGGAGGGTTCTCCTGGTACATAACGCCGCCAAAGGCGAACATGCTTCCCACCAGGGCATTAAGGGCGTGGATGCACATACGATTGTAGGTTCCGTTAGTGTGGGCTCCTGCTCCCCGCTCAGCGCCGGCGATAGCTGGAGGCGTGGTAGCAAATTCCCGGGCCAGTCTCCTTATGGTGGAAACGGGAACCCCAGTTGTCTCCGCTGCCTTCTTAGGAGAGAAGTCCTTTAACATGGCATTCCACCAATCCACCAGCCCCTTAGTCCATTTTTCTTGGAACTCTTCGGGGGCGATGCTTTTCCCTTCTTTGAAGCGCTTACCTGTGGCGGTGAAATCGCCTACGAACTCTCTGCTCCACAGACCTTCGGTAAGGATGACGTGGGCCATGCCCAAAGCCATGGCGCCATCGGTGCCTGGGGTGATGGGTATCCATTCGTTGGCTTTGGTTGCGGAGACCGAGAGCCGAGTGTCCACCTGTACGATCTTGGCTCGAATGGGCCGGCCGCGCCTCATTTGGCCGTAGGCCCGTAGCAGGCGAACGGTGGGCCGCCAGGCCTCAATGAAACCGGCGCCAAAGGATATTAGGTAGTTGGTGTTGTCCCAGTCGTAAGCGGCGTAGGATTTATTCCCGTCCAGGACGTAATGAGCCAACTTGCTGGCGTCGGCGCATATGCTGGAGTGGCCTACGTGGTTGGGCGTTCCATAAAGTTTGGCAAACAGGTTTATGATATCTTTGTTTTTCCCCTGAATTCTGCCGCTCATAAAGGCCACGGTGTGCGACTTGCCTTCCTGTCGTAGCTTTCCTAGGCGGCTAGCGATGTCGGTCAGGGCTTCTTCCCAGGATACCGGGACAAAGAGGGGATCCTGGTAAGGCCCCTTCTCTGGGTTGGTTCTTTTCAGGGGACCCTTGATGCGATCGGGATCGTACAGTATCTGCAGGCCAGCCTGGCCTTTTGGGCAAACACGGCCCTGGTTCGAGGGGTGGGAATTCCCCTCGATTTTCACTGCTCGGCCGTTTATAATTTTTACCTTAATGCCGCAGGCCGCTGGACATTGTTGGCAAACGCTGGCTACCCACTCTTCCTTTAAAGCTGGCTTAAAGCCTTTCTTAAGCGGCGACAAAGGCGAGAATGGAGCGGGGAGGAGGCTACTAGCAGCGGCAGTGGCTCCGCCAGCTCCCGCTATCTTCAGAAAAGATCGCCTAGTGATGGATTTCATACCTGTTGACCTCCCTCAGTAATTTCGGTCAAAGATTGGTTCCTCCTTTAGCAACTAACGCTAATTCCCTAAAGTTTGCCTCTTCTAAGGCGGGTTGGAGCTTTGCCGTAGTTAAAGGGCAGGATGTTGGCTCGATAACTGCCCTCAGTTCGGCTTCGTCCAAGGTCTCACGGTGGATGAGGATTTCTGCTAGCTGGGTCAATAATTGGCGGTTGGCCATCAATATAAGTCTAGCCTGCTCTCGGGCCTCTTCCATAAGTTCTCGAATCTCCTCATCTATGGTCAGGGATACTTCATTGCTACAATCGCGGTGTTCCTTTAGTTCGCCTTCTAAGAAATTAGATAATTGCTGGTGGCTAAAAGCCACCGGCCCCAGTTTTTGACTCATACCATATTCACAAACCATCTTACGAGCCAGACTGGTTGCCTGGTCAATGTCATTGGCGGCACCGGTACTGATCTCATTGAAGACCAGTTGCTCGGCGGCTAGCCCAGCTATAGTCACAGCCAAACGGTTTTTGAATTGGGATTGGGTCCATAAGTAACGGTCTTCTGTGGAAGAAAGGCGGGTGTAGCCTCCGGCCGACCCTCGGGCGACAATGGAAACTCGATGGATTGGCTCCATTGGGCATAGGGCGTGGGCCGCTAAGGCGTGACCTCCTTCATGATAGGCTATGGTGGTTTTTTCTCGCTCGCTGAGGAGATGGCCCTTGCGTTGTGGGCCGGCGATGACCCGGTCGATGGCTTCCTCCATCTCAGCTACGCTGATATATTTTTGGCCACGTCTGGCTGCTAAAAGGGCGGCTTCGTTGGCCAGATTCTCTAAATCGGCGCCAGTGAAACCAGCCGTTTGGCGAGCTATGGCCTCTAGATCAATATCTTTGGCCAATGGTTTGCGCCGGGTATGTACCTGCAAAATGGCTAAACGCCCCTGTAGGTCGGGGCGATCGACCAGGATATGGCGGTCGAAGCGCCCGGGGCGGAGGAGGGCCGGATCCAGTATATCGGGCCGATTGGTGGCGGCGAAAACCACCACCTTGGCGCTCTTGTCGAAGCCGTCCATTTCGACCAGGATCTGGTTGAGGGTTTGTTCCCGCTCTTCGTTTCCGGCGATGGTGCCCGCCCCACGGCGACGACCTACGGCGTCGATCTCATCAATGAAAACTATGGAGGGTGCCTTGTTTCTAGCGTCAGTGAAAAGCTCCCGTACTCGCAAGGCCCCCATACCGGCATACAACTCCACAAACTCGGAGCCGTTGATGGTGATAAAGGCCACCCCAGCCTCACCAGCTACGGCCCTGGCGAGGAGGGTCTTGCCAGTTCCTGGAGGTCCCACCAAGAGCAATCCCCGGGGGACTCTGGCCCCCAAAGCGGTGAATCGCTGAGGGTACTTGAGAAAATCTACCACCTCCTCTAGCTCCTGCTTGGCCTCGTCCACCCCAGCTACGTCGGCAAAAGTGATAGACTGACCTACGTTCTGGCTGGTGCGGGCCTCCTTCCTGGCAATGGGAAGCAAGGCATTGGCCCGAGGTTGACGTCGGGAAAGAGTCAGAAAAGCAATAATGCTGATGAGAAGCATTGTGGGGGCCATCATGCCTAGGGCAGTGGGGGTAGAGGTGCTCAGGATGCGGAGCCAACGTTGCCAGGGATGAGCTGGTTTTATTTGAATGTCAGGTATTTGGTTAATGGGCACCCCCGCCCCTTGCAAATATTCGACGACAGTGGGGCCAGACTCTTTGCCAAAGGTCTCACTTGTCGCATCTTTATAATAAACAGTGATGATGTTATCCCCCTCCCTGCTTACTATCTTAGCTACCTCCCCAGCTCGGGCGCGTTGCCCTAAGCTGATTATTGAACCCGTAGGCTCAGGGGAAGATAAAAGGAGGGGAGGTAACAAGATGAACAGAAGGGGAGATAAAATCATCAGTGCCATCAGCCATTTCGTCCAGCGTTGCATCTTTTACCTCGGCTTTCTTAAAGAAGCCCTTCTCTGCCAATAATCTGATGCCATTTATTGAATCTTTCCTTTGGTCTCACCAAGCCCATCGTGAACGCAACCTTCTTTCCCACCTGGGGTAGGGCAGGGAAATGGCCCTCAGAAGGTCTTCAGGGTTAGCTCCTGGCAGTTCCATGCTGTCATACAAATGCAATCCGGCATGGCAGTTGCAAACCACGATAACTCGAGCTCTGGGTGCTGCCTGGAAGATCTCCGCCAGACTGGGGGAGTAATGAGGGCAGTTCTCGCCTCCCACCAGAAGAACTACGTTGGGCTGAAGGCTTTCGATCTTCTTGATGTGGTCATTTTCACTTTCGAAGCTCTCCATTACCTCCAGTGCCCGTTTCTTTCTGATCAGGCTTATTAGTCCTTCTTCTAACAGAGAGCGATGGTTACTTAGTACTAGTACCCGCTGAGACCTACGTCTTATCATGTCTTTTTGCCCGATCTTCCTAATTGTGATTATATTCACATCTGATTAGAAAAACATAAAAAACTGGTAATAGAATCTTAATAATCTATTAAAGGGCGCCCTTTTCGCATATTAATTGAAGGTATGGTAGAGGCTAGGGGGCATTAAGAAGGCATAAAAAGACCCGTATCTTGACGTCCTAAAGGGCGGGAAAAGGACCCTAAAACGCCGAGTTTTATTAATCTAAAGAAGGGGACTGAAAGAGGTAGCCAATTCCGGGCCGGGACAGGATACGCTGAGGGTTGGCCGGGTCGTCCTCAATCTTTTGGCGGAGATAGCGTATATATACCCTGAGGTATTCTAGCTCGTTGCGATACTCTGGCCCCCAGACCTTACTTAGAAGTTCCTCATGGAGCATGACACGCCCCGCATTGGTGGACAGTTGGTGGAGAAGGCTGTACTCGGTGGGAGTGAGGACAATATCCTTACCTCGTAGCAACACCCGCCGCTTTACCAGATCGATGGTGAGATCGCCAAATACCAAAGTTGGAGGTTGTTTGGTTTCCTCAGGACTTTGGATACGGCGTAAAACAGCTTTTATCCGGGCCAGTAGCTCTTCAATCCCAAAGGGTTTGGTTAAGTAGTCATCAGCTCCCAATTCCAGCCCCTTTACTTTATCCACCTCTTCGGCCTTGGCGGTCAACATGATGATGGGCACTTTGGTGAATTCTCTGAGGCGCTGACAGACCTCGAAGCCATCTATGCCAGGGAGCATGATGTCCAGAAGAATGAGGTCTGGGGGCTGCCTTTCGACAAGGTTGATGGCAGAGACGCCATCAAAAGCAGCCAACACCTCATATCCTGAGGGTTCCAGATTGGCTTTTACCAATCGGATAAGTCGCGGTTCATCGTCCACCACTAGGATTCGGGTTTTCGTGTTCATTTTATCCTCCTTGCTTAGGGGTCCTCTTCGATGCTAACAGCTTGTGATGGTATGGGGATGGTGAAATAAAAAGTACTTCCTTTCCCTATCTCGCTCTCGGCCCAAACCTGGCCGCCGTTGGCTTGCACAAGACGGCGAACTATGAAAAGGCCTAAGCCAGTACCCCCGGTACGGCGGGTAGATGGCTGCTCCACGCGGTAGAACTTCTCGAATATCCTCTCCAAGTCTTGGCTGGGGATGCCGTAACCTTGGTCGCTGACGCTCATTACTATAGTGCCGCCCTCGACTTTTGCCCTTATAGTTATTGGGGTTCCTGGTGAAGAGTATTTGACGGCGTTCTCTACCAGGTTATGTAGTATACGCTCCAGGTGATGAGGATCGGCCTCCACCACGGGGATATGGGATGGCAGTTCCATCAAGATTTGGTGGTTTTTGGATCTAGGTGCCCACCCCTCGGCCACCCTTCGTGTTAAAGGGGCTACTAATATCGGCTCCTTGTTAAGACGTAAAACTCCTGCCTCCAGTTGGGAGCTCTCCAGGAGATTGTTGATGAGCCCCTCCAACTCATCGCTTTCCTCATCAATGATCTGGAGGAATTCTTGGGCATCTTGGCCATCCCATTTTACGTCGGGACGTAGTAGGGTGGTGGCATAGCCTTTTATAGAGGTCAGTGGTGTGCGCAACTCGTGGGAGATGGTGGAGATGAATTCGGAGCGGAGGCGGTCGGCTTCCTGAAGCGCCCGTACCTGTTTGGCCTGCTGGGAGAGGCGTGAGTTTTCCAAAACAATGACCACCTCATCGGCCACGGCTCGAATCAGCCCTAGGTCACTCTGGGAAAGGGCATCTTTGGTTTGATGGCTGAAGAGGAGGATGACACCAATAACGCGATTTTGTAACAGCAGGGGAACACATACGGCACTTTGAGGTTCTCTTCGTAGCAACTCGGTAGGCCGATTTTCCCAGGCCTCGGCGATAGCTTCTGAATTGGAGTATAGGGCAGCTTGGCCCGATCGAAAGGCCTGACCGGGGATGCCCTCATCGGGCTTCAAAACGAGGGGGGGACAATAGCCGTTATCGAAGCCATAGGCCGAGCGTGCTACTAATCTATCCGCCTCGGCCTCATAAAGGAGAAGTATGCTGGCATCGGCGGGTTCAATAACCGCCACCACCTTGGCCGTGATGGCGTCCATGTGTTCCTCTAAATTAGTGATGGCGGTCAGGCTTTTTAGTACCTCCATCAAAGTGGCTAGTTCTTTGGTACGCAGTTGTACCTTTGTCTCCAGTTCTCGGTTCCACTCCTCGATGTCCGCTCGGGAGGCTTTCAAACTAGCTCTCATCTCGTTTAGGCTTTGAGCCAAGGTTCCCACCTCATCCTTGCCCACTTTAGGGATCTCTGTTGTTAAATCGCCATTGGCGATACGGCGGGAGGCAGCCATCAGCATTCGAATAGGGCGACGAACGCTTTCTGTGGTGACCCAAAGGAGGGAAAGAGCCACCGGGATGGAGATGGATACCAACAATAACAAACTACGGCGCAGACCATTGACTAGAGCGAAGGCCTCCGCCTCAGATTGTCTGATGGCTAGACCCCAAGGAGCCGTAGCGAGGGGGGCAAAGGCCATTACGTCCTTTCGTTTTTGTTGGCCGCTGGGGTCGCTGTGGCAGACGTGGCAAGTCCTTACTCCGGCTCTTTGCTCGGTTATGAGAACTTTGAAGCGATCAGCGTGGTCGCTTCTCTCCAGGGTGCTAGGGCTACGCTCCGGCATGGTTCGGCTAATGACGATCCCATCTTGATCTATTAGTTCGACGTAGCCGGTCTTTCCTAATCTTGTGGTTTCGGTGAAAGCACTGAGAAAGGTGCTGGGGTCTACAGCAGCTACCAGAAGCCCGCCAAGGCTGCCATCTCGCCCAAACAATGGCACGGATATTATTTGGCTTAAGGGTTGGACGAGGATGTTACTTTCGGTGGAAGTGGCCATTTGAGGCTCGCCAGTTTCTATACTTTTCCCTACTGCGGGATAATTGTATATTCTAGAGCCGGCCACGCTGCCTCCGTTGGGCTCTACCCAAAGGACAAAGCCACTGGCATCAGTTAAAAAAAGGCGCTCAATGCCTCCTTTTCCCTCTTGATAAAGGTTGTGGAGCATCTCTTTTTCCGGTTCTAAGTTGCTGTCTTCTAGGTCTATCGTCCCTAGGATGGCGATAGTTTGGAGGTCAGCTTGTTTTTGGCTAAGCATTTCGTCTACGTGATGGGCTGCGATTTCAGCCATGGCCAGGAGCTGTTTCATGGCTCCTTGAGTACTTCTATCTAAGAACTGTGTAGCCAGTAGCCCAAAAGAGCCGGATATGAAAAACAGGCCTGTTAGAACAAGCAAACCTATGCGTTGCCGAAGGCTGATTCTAGTAAGTAGTCCCATCCCCCAAATCTCCGAGCCGAAGCCAGGTAGTGTAACAC
>JACQTR010000134.1 GCA_016210705.1 Chloroflexota bacterium
TAAAAGCAGGCATATGAGCAAAAAGAATATGGCCGCTACCATGAATATAAATACGCCGTGGCATGAAGAAAACCGTATGCCTAAGAATCCATCGTTGGAGGTAAGGATTAAATGGCATTTGGAGCATTCCCAAAATTGTTCCTGTAGGCCTATTCCGGAAAGATTGGCAGCGGAAATAAAAAAGAGAGCCGGATCTGGGAATTAACCTCGAAGTTAGCGCAAGAGATGCGCCGAGGTGGGTAAAGATATATAATAAAGGTAATAATGCCTGCCAGTTATTCCAAGAAGTCCTTGGCTGAAAAGCTCGGAATCAAAGAAGGTTTTGAGGTTCTGGTTTTAAACCCTCCGGGAGATTACGGTAGGTTACTAGGAGAACTGCCAAGGGGTGTTTCTGTGATCAAAAGTTTAAAGGGCCAGCCATCGTCTTTTATTCATTTCTTTACTAAAAGTAAGGAAGAACTAGAAAATAGATTTCCTATACTAAAAGAAGCTCTTTCCTTTAGTGGAATGCTTTGGGTTTCTTGGCCAAAGTTATCATCTAAGATAGATATCGATTTGAATGAAAACATTGTTAGAGAAATCGGCTTGAAAAATGGCCTCGTGGATGTAAAAGTTTGTGCCATCGATGAAAATTGGTCTGGGCTCAAGTTTGTGCATAGATTGAAGGATAGAAAGTAGCGGGTTAGCTTAGTGTTGTCCTATCATATTTGGACTTTAGGCTGCCAAATGAACAAGGCCGATTCGGGCCGATTGGCGGCTCAGTTGGAGCAATGTGGTTGCCAACTGGCCCTACGTTGGGAGGCTGCCGATCTTCTCATTATCAATAGTTGCAGCGTTCGTCAAAGTGCTGAAGACAGGGCGTCAGGGAGGCTGTCAGCCCTCAAAACTCTGAAGAAAGAACGGAAAGATTTGGCTATTGCCCTAGTGGGCTGTATGGTTGATTCCAACATCGAAGATTTGAAACGTCGTTTCCCCCACGTCGATTTTTTTCTTCCTCCTCAAGGCTTTGAGCCTTTAATCCGTTGGGTTCAAAATCGCAGTCTTATTTCTACCCATGAACGAGTCCCACCCCCGCCAGTTGTTTCTACCCCCAGTGCCTTCGTTCCCATCATTGAGGGTTGCGACAACTTCTGCACGTATTGCATCGTGCCTTACCGCCGAGGTAGGGAACGGAGTCGACCCCCTCAGGAGATCCTTGGTGAGGTGGAGGCTTTGGTGCAGAAAGGCGCCAAAGAGGTAGTCCTTTTGGGGCAAAACGTGGATTCATATGGCCACGACCTACCTAAAAAACCAGACCTGGCTGAACTCCTGACCCTGTTGAATTCGGTGCCGGGATTGGTGCGTATCCGTTTTCTTACCTCACATCCTAAAGATATGGGCTCGCGGCTTATTGAGACCGTGGCTAGGCTGGACAAGGTTTGCGAGCATATAAGCCTGCCTGCGCAGTCCGGCGATGATGAGATTTTGCAAGCTATGGGGCGAGGCTATATCGTGGCTCAATATCGGCAACTCATAGCTCGTCTTCGTTCCGCCATACCTGGGGTTGCCTTGAGCACTGATGTCATTGTGGGCTTTCCTGGGGAGACCGAGGTCCAATTCGGAAGAACTCTCTCCCTTTTGGAGGATATTAGATTTGACACTGTCCATGTGGCAGCCTACTCGCCCCGGCCGGGTACTGTGGCCGCCCGAAGCCTGCACGATGACGTGCCATCGGCCGAGAAGGAGCGCCGTCTCCACGAGGTAGAGTGCCTCCAAGAGGGCATCGCATCAGCCATCAACGCTCGCTTACTGGGACAGCGCGTTGAAGTGCTGGTGCTCGGTAAGCAACAGGGCAAGTGGTTCGGGCGTACACGCATGGATAAGCTCGTCTTCTTCCCAGACGACACAGGCCGTACAGGGCAACTAGTTCAAGTCAAGGTAGAGCGCACCAGCCCATGGGCGCTGCAAGGAGTATCATTGTGAATTCCACGTTTTCCTTTCTTTTTCCCATGTTTTTCATCCTGGGGCTAGCCGTTTTAGTTGCCGGAATAGCCTATGTGGTGATCAAGGTACGCAGCGGAGAGCGCATCGATCTATCCTTCCGCCTGCTGCTATCCGTGTATCTATATCTTATGACCATAGTCAGCCTGTTGGTGCTAGCTGTCGGGCTCTCTAGTCTCGTGAATGTGGGCCTTGCCAGCGTGGTAGGACGTGACTTTAGCTACTCAGTGCCGCCCACCCTGGAGCAGGGATTCCGCAACGGCCTCGCCGAGGGGCTCAGTTTAACCATAGTAGGCGGTCTAGTTTGGGCGCTGCATATCTGGGGCCAACGTGCCCTGCGCCGCCGGGCCGATGGAGACGAGCCTCTTTTGTGGAAAGCTTATCTGGCGGTGCTTCTCGGCGTGTTCAGCATCGGTGGCATTCTGGCCCTAAGTCTGGGCGTTTCTCAGACTGTTCGCTACGTGTTGGACAGTGGCACTGATTTCACGAGCTCTCGGCCGGTGCCGGGAAGCACCTTAGCCATTGCTATCGTCTTTGTGCCCATATGGATTTACTACTTTGCTGCCCTGTGGCGGGAGAGGCGGGATGGGGCTGTATCCGCCATCGCTGAGTCGGAGCCGATGCCATGACTATCACGAAGAAAATGGCAGCTACCTGTAAATGGGAGAAACTCATATCTGGTCAAGCTGGGTGCACCAGCCCGTGGGCCTTGTAAGGAGGACAATAGATTGACCACAGCTACTATTTCGGAAGAGATTTTGCAGCGAGAGCAAACTGAGCTTCAGGAGATGATTCTTCATCTCAAGAAGAAGCTTAATGCTGTCATCGTGGCCCACAACTATCAGCGCCCTGAAGTTCAGGACATCGCCGACTTCATCGGCGACTCTTTGGAGTTGGCCCGGAAGTGTACTCAGGTAGAGGCCGATGTCATTGTATTCTGCGGGGTGGATTTCATGGCTGAAAACGCCAAGATCCTTAACCCTTCTCGAATCGTTCTTCTCTCTGAAGGCCGTGCCTTCTGTCCTATGGCCCAGATGATAGACGGCGATGATCTTAGGGAGTGGAAAGAGCGATATCCTCAGGCGGCGGTGGTTTGCTATGTTAATACCCCAGCGGTTGTCAAGGCAGAAAGCGATGTTTGTTGCACATCGGCCAATGCTGTAAGGGTGGTGGAGACCCTACCTCAGGAAGAGATCCTTTTTGTTCCAGATCAACACCTGGCTCATTTTGTAGCCATTAAGACCAAGAAGCGCATCATACCCTATCCCGGTTATTGCATAACTCACCGTCGTCTTAAACCAGAGCATATCCTTTTAGCCAAACAAGCTCACCCTGAGGCTCCCGTTTTGGTGCATCCCGAGTGTGCGGCTGAGGTGGTGGAGCACGCTGACGCTGTCCTCAGCACCTCACAGATGGCTCGCTACGTGAAGGAGAGCTCGGCCACGACCTTCCTCATCGGCACGGAGATGGGTTTACTCCATCGCATGCAAAAAGAGAATCCGCACAAGCTTTTTTATCTTCTCACTCCGGGCCTAATCTGTCCCACCATGAAACGCACTACCCTGCGAACTATAGTTGATACCATGGAGAAACGACAGCACGAGATCGATATTCCCGAGGCAATAAGGGTGCGCGCCAAGGCGGCTTTGGACCGAATGCTGGCGGCGGGATAAGTCCTTCTAGATGCCTACTACCGAATACGATTACATCATTGTGGGCAGCGGCATCGCTGGTTTGTATACCGCGCTCCTGGCCCGAGAGGTGGGCAGCGTTCTCATAATCACCAAAGGCAGTATCGACGATTGTAACACTAAATATGCTCAAGGCGGGATCGCGGCTGCCGTAGGCCATGGTGATTCCCCCCAACTTCATTTTCAGGACACTGTAGCCGCCGGAGCTGGGCTATGTGATCCGGAGGCGGTACGGATCCTGGTGGATGAGGCCGCCGAACGCATTACCGATCTTATAAGATTTGGGGTGCGTTTTGATACCGTGGAAGGAGAGGTGGCTTTAGCCAAGGAGGCTGCCCATAGTGCCTCTCGCGTTCTCCACGCTGGAGGTGATGCTACGGGGGAGCACATCGAGCTCTCCTTGAGCCATTTGGCTCGTTTGTCTCGTATTACCATCTTGGAGCACTGTCTGGCTACGGAGATCATAGTAGAGGATGGCATCGCTCGGGGTGTCGTAGCTTTCGATGCCCGTACCAATGCGGTAGAAAAATTTTATGGCCGGTTCTTGGTGATGGCTACTGGAGGGGCGGGACGACTTTATAAGTTTACCACTAACTCGGATATCGCTACCGGAGATGGCGTGGCTTTAGCTTTTCACGCTGGGGCCGAGATAGCGGATATGGAATTTTTCCAGTTTCATCCTACTGCCTTGCGCCTTCCTGGCGTGCACCCTTTCCTAATCTCCGAGGCGGTGCGGGGAGAAGGCGGTATCCTTCGTAATGCCGAAGGTAAAGCCTTTATGCTGGACTATTCTCCTAACGGAGATTTAGCTCCACGGGATGTAGTGGCTCGAGCCATCCTTTTTGAGATGCAGAAGGCGGGGACTGATTGGGTTTTCTTGGATATTACCCATCTTCCCCCTAAGACTATCACCGCTCGTTTCCCCCATATATATCGGTTTTGTTTGGATCAAGGTTTGGATATTACCACAAATCCTATACCGGTGGCTCCTGCGGCCCATTACATGATGGGTGGTGTAAAGACTAATACTTGGGGCGAGACCAGCGTTCCGGGCCTTTTCGCTGCCGGTGAAACCGCTTGCACTGGTGTTCATGGTGCTAATAGGCTGGCCAGCAACTCCCTGTTGGAGGTGCTTGTCTTCAGCAAACGAATCATTCAACGTACTAAAAACAGTTCTGGATACAATCCGTCGGCGAGTGTTACCAGCGTCCAGGAGGTTTTTAGTCTTAGCCCTGTTAAGCCTAAAATAAGCCTTACCCTTGGCCGATACGCTGTGCAATCTCTGATGTGGGAAAAGGTGGGCATTATTCGGAGCGGGGATGGTCTTAAATATGCTCAGAGCACTTTGAGAGATTGGGAGGCTGGTTTAGATAAAGCTTTGGATCGTTCTTCATATGAATTACGCAATCTGCTGTTGATAGCTCGTTTGGCTACGGAGGCGGCTCTGATACGGGAGGAGAGCCGGGGGGCCCATTACCGGCTCGATTTTCCCCAACCCTCCCCCCAATGGGAAAGGCATATCGTATTCAAGAAGGCCGAACTTTAAGAGGAAGAAACCTTGGAGAAATCTAATTGGCCCCTTTGGGCGGCGCCTCTCCGCCAGATTGTTGAGCAAGCCCTAGCGGAGGACCTGGCGCAAGGGGACGTAACTACTGAGGCCCTTATCCCTGCTTCCTGGCTGGGTCAAGCCTCTCTTCTGGTTAAGAGGGCAGGAGTGGTGGCTGGGATTCCAGTGGCCGAGGCGGTGTTCCACAGTGTGGACTCAAGCCTTCAGTTTCAGGGGCTCATCTCTGAAGGTTCTAGGGTGGTGATAGGAGATGTAGTGGCTACCGTTCAGGGGGGAGTGGCTAGCATCCTCAAAGGGGAGAGGGTGGCCCTCAATTTCTTGCAACGCCTGAGCGGCATCGCTACCGAAACGGCCCGCTACGTGGAGGCGGTGGCCGATCTCCCCGTCCGCATTTTGGATACCCGCAAAACCACCCCTGGCCTGCGCGCCCTAGAAAAGTACGCTGTCCGTATGGGAGGAGGCCATAACCACCGCCACCACCTGGGGGATGGCATCCTCATCAAGGATAATCACCTGGCGGCTCTACGCACCGTGGGCATGGGGATTAAAGAAGCTATTGCCCAGGCCCGCCAGAAAGCGCCTCACACCCTAAAGGTAGAGGTCGAGGTGACTACTTATGAGGAGGCTCAGGAGGCAGTGGTGGCTGGCGCTGATATTATTTTGCTGGATAACATGAATTTGGAAGAGATGCGCCTGGTGGTGGATTGGGTAAAAGGGCGATCCCTTATTGAGGCTTCCGGCGGAATAATCCTAGCGAACCTTAGGGCCGTGGCCGAGACCAGGGTGGACTTTATCTCTGTAGGCGCTCTAACCCACTCTGTTCGTGCACTTGACATAAGTTTAGAGTTAGCCGTATAAATAGCCCTATTTTTGGGAAGTACTTTAATTAGTTCTTTGGCTTTTGCTATCGAGGAGGATGGTGACCGGGCCGTCGTTGTAGATCCCCACCACCATGTGGGCACCAAATTGGCCCATTTTTACCGTAAGCCCCTGGGCCTGTAGCAGCTCTGCAAAACGCTCCACCAAGGCCTCGGCTAGTTGGGTAGGAGCGGCGGCATCGAAGCTGGGACGGCGTCCCTTGCGGGTATCGGCATAGAGGGTAAACTGGCTCACCACCAGGATTTCAGCCCCAATATCTAAGACCGAGAGGTGAAACCTGTCTTCGGCGTTGGAGAAAAGGCGAAGGTTGGCGATCTTATCGGCAAGGTATCGGGCGTCTGTCTCCGAGTCGCCTCTGCCCACCCCTACCAAGACCATCAGCCCCCTTCCGATTTGGGCAATCA
>JACQTR010000135.1 GCA_016210705.1 Chloroflexota bacterium
ATGCCGTCCTCACTGATATCGAGGGTGTGGAGGATGCCTGGGGGGACATGGACTTTAAGGTGGCGGGCACGGTCGTTGGGATAACCGCCCTTCAAATGGACATTAAGTCCAGGGGTGTGAGCGTTGAAATCATGGGAGAGGCCCTGAGCCAGGCTCGAGTGGCCCGCCTCCAAATTTTAGAGAAGATGCAGCAAACCATTAGCGCCAGCCGGCCCGAACTAAGTCGCTACGCCCCTCGCATGGTAAAGATAACTGTACCAGTGGATAAAATCCGCTATGTCATAGGCCCTGGGGGCAGGGTTATTCGCTCTATCACCGATGAGACCAAGGTAACTCTAGAAGTTCAAAACGATGGCACCATTATTCTCGGCTCTCCCAATGAGGACGCTATAAAGAAGGCCATCGCCATTATCGAGAGTTTGACGCGGGATGTAGAGGTGGGGACCATATACACAGGCAAAGTGACACGGGTTACCAACTTTGGAGCTTTCGTGGAAATCTTACCAGATAAAGAGGGATTAGTTCACATTAGTGAGCTGGCCGAACATAGGGTAGAGCGGGTGGAGGATGTGGTCAAGGTGGGAGACGAAATTCAGGTCATGGTCATCGAAATCGATCGCCAAGGCAGGGTAAATTTATCCCATCGAGCGATTCATAAAGGGCTAGAGGCAACGTTAGCTGAACCGCGTCGTTCCGTGATTGAACCTTCAGGACCTCGACGTCTGGACAGTCGTCCCCGCCGCTATCCAGGTGATAGGTTTCCATCGCCTACCGAGCGCCGTCCCATGCCGCCGCGGCGGCCGCTGGGTCCAAGATAGTAACATGGCGGAGACCATAAGGGTAGCGGTGACGGGGGCATCGGGGAAAATGGCCCGAGAGGTGCTGATTGCCCTCTGTCGCGAGCCTGAGTTGGAGCCGGTGGGGGCGGTATCTCGTAAGGCAGTGGAAGAATGCCTACCCCTTCCCGATGGCTCAGGGTTGATTCCCCTTTCTTCCGATCTAATGTCCATTATTGGCCGAGCCCGACCCCAGGTGGTGGTGGATTTTACCCAAGCTGAGGCTGTCATGCCTACCGCCCATATTGCTGCCCAAAACCGGGTAAATCTAGTGATCGGCACCACTGGGCTCTCTGCCGAAAACCTTGCTGAAATAGAAGCTTTGTGTAGCCGTCATGGGGTGGGGGCCGTGGTGGCCCCTAATTTCGCCCTGGGCGCGGTTTTAATGATTGATTTGGCGCGGCGGGCAGCCCGCTTTTTTGATTACGCTGAGATCATTGAAATGCATCACGAGGCTAAGGCGGATGCTCCTTCAGGCACAGCTCTAACCACCGCCAGGGAGATGGTTAAAAAAAAGGGTGGCCCTTTCTCCTGGGCCCCCACCACCAAGGAGAATCTAGCTGGTTCCCGTGGTGCCCAACTGGAGGGTATCGCCATCCACAGTGTTCGGGTGCCCGGCTTGGTGGCCCATCAGATGGTCATTTTGGGAGGTTTGGGCCAGACCTTGACCATCCGCCACGATTCCACAAGCCGTGAATCCTTCATGCCGGGCGTGGTAATGGCTATCAAAGGGGTGGTGAAACGCCCTGCTTTTGTTTATGGTTTAGACGATCTTTTGGGTCTGGATAGGGGGGCGTAGATGGACATCGCCATAGTGGGGTCCACAGGGTTAGTGGGCCAGGAGCTTATCAATATTTTACAGCAACGCCGTTTTCCCGTGACCTCTATTCGCTTGTTGGCCTCTGACCGCTCGGCAGGGAAGAAATTGTTGGTTCGTGGAGAGCCGGTGGTGGTACAGGAGACCTCCCCGCAATCCTTCGCTGGCGTGGATATGGCTTTTTTCTCCGCTGGCTCCGAGGTCAGTCATCATTTTGTTCCCCTAGCTGCCAAAGCCGGGGCAGTAGTGATCGATAATAGCGCTACATTCAGAATGGAGCCCTGGGTTCCTTTGGTAGTGCCTGAGATCAACCCTGACGATCTCAAAGGCCACCGCCGCATCATCGCCAACCCGAATTGTTCCACCATTCAGATGGTGATGGTTCTCTACCCCCTCCACAAGGTTAGTCCCTTAAAGCGAGTTATTGTTGACACCTACCAATCAGTTTCGGGGACTGGGGAAGCGGCTATGGAAGAGCTAAGCCAACAGACTCGGACGGTTTTGGAGGGCCGAGAAGCTACACCTCACGTCTATCCTCATCAGATCGCCTTCAACCTGCTGCCTGAAATCGATGTCTTTTTCGACAACGGTTATTCTAGGGAAGAGTGGAAGATGGTTCAGGAAACCAGGAAGATCATGCATGCCCAGGATCTGGCTATTTCCGCTACCTGCGTTCGGGTTCCGGTTTATGTGGGACATAGCGAGGCCGTTCACGCCGATTTTACTCAGCTTATGACCGTGGAGGCGGCGCGGGACATCTTAGCAGAGGCTCCTGGAGTCAAGGTTTTGGACGATCCCGATGTTAGTCTCTACCCTCATCCTTGGGCGGCTGCTGGTCACGATAATGTCTTTGTAGGCCGTATTCGCCAGGACGTTTCTAATCCCACGGGGGGATTGGCGATGTGGATAGTGGCTGATAACTTACGCAAAGGGGCTGCCCTCAACGCCGTCCAGATTGGAGAGACTTTGATAGAGCGGGGCTGGGTTTAGGGGAAAGGCATTGAAAATCTTGGGCCGTCTTCTTACCGCCATGGTAACCCCCTTTGACGAAAAGGGAGGTGTGGATTACGATCAGGCCAAGCATTTGGCCCTGGCCCTGCTGGCTTCCGGCAGTCAGGGCCTAGTGGTTTCTGGCACTACGGGCGAATCACCTACCCTTTCTTGGAAGGAGAAGTTGCGCCTTTTTGCTGAGGTGAGAGAGGCGGTGGGAGAGCGAGGGGCGGTAGTGGCCGGCACCGGAAATTACAATACTAAAGAAAGCGTAGAGCTAACCCAAGAGGTGGAGCGTTTGGGGCTGGATGCCGCCTTGTTGGTGGTGCCCTATTACAATAGACCTAGCCAAGAGGGACTTTATCAGCACTTTAAAACTATTGCCCAAGCCACTAATCTTCCTTGCATTTTGTATAACGTGCCCAGCCGAACGGTGACCAACTTGTCTGCGGAGACGGTGAGCAGGTTGAGCCAGATCGAGAACATTATCGGTGTCAAAGAGGCCAGCGGCAACCTCGACCAAATAGCTAAGATTATATCCCAATGTCGAGATGATTTTTTGGTTTGGAGCGGCAACGATGGCGACACATTGCCTCTTCTCGCCCTGGGGGGATACGGCGTTATCAGTGTTGCCTCTCACCTGGTGGGGGACCAGATAGGGGAGATGATAGAAAAATTCCTGGCGGGCGAAGTCGCCGCCGCCGCTGCTATCCATCGTCGTCTTCTCCCCTTAATTAACGCCCTGTTTGTAGTGGCCAACCCCGTACCCCTAAAGCATGCCCTCAATATCGTGGGCTTTAGGGTGGGCAGCCCCAGGCTACCCCTTACCGAGCCTGACGAGAGTTCGGCGGCTCTCATAGAAGAAGTTCTCCAGAACTACTCCATAGACCTCCCCGTACCCCGCTAGTGGGCCGTGCAGGCCACGACATTCTACTTGACACTTTGGCTCTCATTCGCTAGAATTTAGCTAATCAAATATAGGGTGATGAGGCTCGCCTGGGGGTAACTCCAAACAGCCCAATTGCCAGGGATGATAGCCTCTACCGAGATTCAGCGGTAGGGGTTTTTTGTTGCCCCTGCACGAGGAGGAGACAATGGAGAATACCTGGGCTGTGGCGAGCTTATGGATGGCCCTTGCCTTAGTTGCGAGCCTGTTTTCAATTCGAGTCGGGTTATCCGTAGCCCTGGCGGAGATACTAGTAGGGGTCCTTGGTGGAAATGTTTTGGGCCTCCACACTACACCTTGGGTTGACTTTCTGGCTAGCTTCGGCGCCGTCCTACTGACTTTCTTAGCAGGGGCGGAGATTGACCCGATTTCGTTCCGCCGTCACTTCAAAGCGAGCATGATTATTGGCACCTCAGCATTCTTCTTCCCTTTCATTGGAGCAGGATTGTTCGCTTACTTCATCGCTGGCTGGGACCTACGAGCGGCGGAGATTGCGGGTATTGCTCTTTCTACCACATCTGTGGCCGTGGTTTATGCAGTGATGGTGGAGACCAGGCTCAATGAGACAGATTTGGGCAAACTTATTTTGGCAGCCTGTTTTGTCAACGACTTGGGCACGGTCTTGGCACTGGGAATTCTCTTCGCCGACTTCAATATCTGGATGGCCGCCTTCATTGGTGCTACTTTGCCCGCTCTGTGGCTGCTGCCAAAGGTGACTCCTTGGGTGATTGCACAGTGGGGCAAACGTACCTCCGAGCCAGAGGTCAAGTTATTTTTGCTCGTGCTTTTCGTGCTCGGCTGGCTGGCCACCTCAGCAGGGAGCGAAGCGGTGCTACCAGCATATCTGGTTGGACTTGTAACCGCCGGGGTCTTTGTCCAAGATAGGGCTCTGCTCCAACGGATGCGCACGCTAGCCTTTGCTGTCCTAACTCCCTTTTACTTCCTAAAAGCGGGCCTGTTTGTATCACTACCTGCCGTGGCAGCCGGGTTTGTACTCATCGTGGCATTTCTGGCTGTCAAGATGGTAACCAAGTTAATAGGCGTGTGGCCTCTCACCCGTGCCTTCCGCATGGGTGTTCGGGAAGGGAACTATACAACTCTCTTGATGTCAACAGGCTTGACCTTCGGTACCATCTCGGCCCTATTTGGCCTCACCCACGGCATTATTAACCAGAATCAGTACACGGTTCTGACCACGGTCGTTATCGGCTCGGCGGTGGTGCCTACCCTCATCGCTCAGGCTTGGTTCCGCCCGCGTGTAACAGCAACTAGTGAAGTTGCGCCCCCACTTCAAGGAAAGGTAGCTGTAGGTGTCGCTGATACGAATGAGCCGTCCTCAAGGATAGCTATAGAAGGTGTGCTCGCTGATCCGCCTGACGAGCCCGTTGATACTATGGACAAGGGAGGCAGCAAATAGGAGGGTTAAGATGACTGGAGCAAGCGTCTTTAGGTATGTCCTCATTCCATTTGATGGTTCGTCATCGTCGCGTAAAGCACTGGATGTTGGGCTGGGGCTGGCTCAAGCCCTTGGTTCTAAGTTGGCGCTAGTTTCAGTAGAAGAGTTTGTGCCACATTTTGCCGGCGATGTTGGGGCGAACAAGGAGGAGAAGGAGCGCCAGAATGAATACTGCGCTAGGATTCAGCGAGAGGCTCGAGAGGAGACGAAACTACGGGGTCTGGACTTTGAACGGGCCGACATCCTTATAGGGCATGTGGCGCAATCCATCATCAGCCACGCCCAAGCAATCCAATGCGACTTGATCGTGATGGGCCACAGCGGGCGATCGGGTGTGTGGGGTACTTTCTTGGGCACTACGGCTGAGAAGGTAAGTCGCAACGCCCATTGCGCAGTTCTTATTGTGCGGTAGCTCTAGGGGCTCTTCTAAGCAGGCACTTCACTACTCGAACTTGTGGGC
>JACQTR010000138.1 GCA_016210705.1 Chloroflexota bacterium
CGATTGGCGGAGATGCCCGCCGGCGAAGAGAAGGCGAGCTTAGAACTCTCTGCCGCCCATTGGGTGTACGACTTCATCAGGGCCAATATAAAAAGGGGTCGGCTCTTTAGCCTGGATGCCATCCTAGCCCAGGGCAGCGCCGATTGTCTGGGCTATGCCCAGTTATACACCCTATTAGGACGGAGACTAGGTCTGGATATTGGAGTCATAGAGGTCATCATAGATAACGCCGGGAGAAACATACCCCATACGGCCAACCTACTGAAGCTATCCAACCAGGAACGGCGGCTTTTAGACCTGTGGTATGGGTCGAAGGACATAAACCATCGCCGGATAGGACTCAGGGCCAAGGAAGGAAAAGAGTGGGTGACCAAAGACGTGGACTGGGAGAAACAGAGAGACTTGAAAGACGTGGCCTCCCTATCCGATGAGGAAGTCCAAGGCATGGTGAGATACGTCTGGGGGAACAGATACCTCCAGGCCGAGAAATGGGATAGGGCCATAGAATGTTATACCCAGGCCATAGGTCTTTACCCCACCAACCCTCGCTTTTACTTTAACCGCGCCGTGGCTTGCGAGAGCAAGGGTGAAGGAGAAAAAGCAGAAAGGGATTATGCCTATGCCCTAAAGGATGACAACAACTTGCTTAGGGTCTTGGCCCTGGAACAGGAGGAGGTCAACCAGCTTATGAGATTGGATGCTACCAGGCTGGACTGTAGAGAGCAAGAGGTCTATCTGTTGGCTAAAGGATTCATAACGGGTAAAGAGGTCCCTTCGAAAGAGCTAGCCGATCGGTGCGGTCTATCGGAGACTGAGGTGAAAGTCTTACTGGCCGACCTGGAGGCAAGACTAAGGCGAGAATAGGAGCTTCTATCCTTTTTCGGCCCAAGTCTTGACATTTCTAGGATTGTGCTATATATTTCTCTAATTTAAATTTAAGGGGTGCTTGTAGCTATCATTGTTATGGGTTTCAAGGGGACGGTATTCATACAACCAATGGAACCGTTCATGCTTTGGGGTGAAGGAACTAACCTTCGCCCCTTGTTTTAAATGGAGCCCATTTACTGCACCTTTATGCTGTTATGCTGTTGGCAAATGGAGGTGGGGATGGAGCCAAAACTAATTAGCGAATGATACCAAAAAGCACAATCAACGCTATGGCTCGCACACGGCGAAGGGAACCCGCGGCCCTTGCCGATATGGGTCAGGATTTGATTATCAAAGAGGGCAACCTTTTTTTAGTAACCGACTCCGAGGGAAACGTCCCCCTAGGCAGGGGGAATGGACACGGGCTTTATTGCAACGACACACGCTATCTTTCCGGCTACAACCTTTCTTTCGATGGCATTAAACCCATAGTACTATATTCTACGGCCGAACTCGGTCATTCCATGGAGCAGGTTCTTACCAACCCATCCCTCAATAGCGGTAATGGGCATGCTATCCCCAAAGAGACCATAGTGGTGAAGCGATCTAGGGAGGTTAACGGTAGGCTTGAAGAAACGATACAGCTCACCAACTTCCACATTCACTCCGTAACTGTAACCCTACGCCTCGATTTCGAGGCCGATTTTCGCGATATTTTCGAGGTAAGGGGGCTAACACGACAGCGACGGGGCGTTTTTTCCCCAGCGCAGGCCACGCAACAAGGCCTAACCTTTGGCTACCAAGGACTAGATGATATACGGCGGGAAGCAACAATTAGGTTCTCCACCACCCCTGATCACATTCAAGATAATAGCGCCAGTTTCTCTATTTTCCTGCGCCCCCAAGAAAGCAAAACTTTAGACGTGGCTATACAGCTTTACGCCTCCCCGAAAGGAAGTAGGCGGACTGTCACCGCCAACAAACCCCTCAACGGCGATTGTACCTGGTTCAATAACTGCACCCAGATTTCTACGGACAACGAGATATTCAATCGCGTGATAGAGCGTTCCTTGGGCGATCTAAGACTACTATTGAGCGGTCGCCCTGGAGAGCCCTACCTGGCAGCGGGAACCCCCTGGTTCAATGCCCTCTTTGGCCGGGATAGTCTGATAACCGCTTTCCAAACCCTGGCTTTCAATCCTGAGATTGCCAAAGATACACTGCGACTCCTAGCCCGATACCAGGGGTCAAAAGTAGACCCCTGGCGCGATGAAGAGCCGGGGAAGATATTGCACGAGTTGAGGGTTGGAGAGATGGCCAACCTCAATGAGGTCCCCTTTGCCCCTTACTATGGCGCTGTTGATTCTACTCCTCTTTTCCTTATGTTGGTTTCCGCATATTACGCTTGGACCGGTGACCTTTCCCTAATGCGTCAGTTGGAGCCTAACATCAGGTCAGCTCTCCATTGGATCGATCACTATGGAGATGAAGATGGGGATGGCTATGTTGAGTACTCAAAATATTCGAAACGGGGGCTGGTCAATCAAGGTTGGAAAGACTCTGGGGACGCTATCATAGACCCTCAAGGATTATTAGCCAAGCCACCCATCGCCTTGGTCGAGGCCCAAGGGTATGTTTACGCTGCTAAAAAAGGTTTGGCTTGGGTTTTCGCGGAGCTAGGAGACCAAAAGCTAAGTCAAGACCTCTCTAAACAGGCGGCCATCCTCAAAGCTAGTTTCAATAAAGACTTTTGGTTGGAAGACGAGGCCTTTTGCGCTTTGGCCTTAGCCGAAGGGAAAAAGCCGCTGGCTACCATTACTTCAAATCCAGGCCAGGCACTGTGGACTGGCATTATCGATAAAGAAAAGGCTCCTTTTGTCATTCAACGTCTCCTCCAGGACGACCTGTTTTCGGGATGGGGCATACGAACCCTTAGCAGCAAGATGCTACGATACAACCCCTTGGCATATCATTTGGGTAGCGTATGGTCTCACGATAATTCGCTTATTGGCGTAGGCTTCAAGAGATATGGCTATAATGAAGAGTTAAACAAGGTGGCCACCGCTCTTTACGATTGTTGTGGGCGGTTCAATTATTATCGTCTTCCAGAACTTTTCAGCGGCGCTCACCGCCATCATCACCACCTGCCTGTGCCCTATCCGGGGGCCTGTCGTCCTCAGGCCTGGGCCGCGGGAGCTCCCCTTCTCCTATTACAGGGTATATTGGGTTTGGTCCCCAATGCCCCCGTTGGCGAATTGAAGATAGTTAGCCCCAGGCTACCCCCTTGGCTGAGCGAGGTTCGGATTCAAGGGCTACGGGTAGGGAAAGAAGCTCTGAACCTCCTTTATCGCCGTAGCAACGAACATACCTCGGTACTGGCGCAGGGAACACTCGGCAAGACAAGGGTATCTATACTCGATCAGTGGCCTAACTAAGGTGTTAGGCCGCCGTTAGTCCACCATCGATGATAATGGTTTGGCCAGTCATAAAGTTGGAGGCCTCAGAGGCCAGATAGATGGCGGCACCCACTATTTCCTGGGGATGACCAAAGCGCTTCTGTGGGGTTTGAGCGATCAGTGGTTCGTAGAAACGGGGAATTTGTGCGATGTCTTTGGTCATATCGGTGGCCAAAAAGCCGGGGGCCAAGGCGTTAACCTGTATATTGTGCTCCGCCCACTCCACGGCCAGAACCTTGGTTATCTGGATCACCCCACCTTTGGCGGCGCAGTAGGGCAAAAGACGGGTGAGGGCGACGATGCCACCGATGGAGGCTATATTGACAATCTTGCCTTTTTTTTGTTGGATCATCACCTTGCCCACGGCCTGGGCACAAAGAAATACCCCTTTGAGGTCGGTATTGATGATCGCATCCCAATCCTCCTCGGTTACCAGTTCAGCCCTCTGGTAGGTGGGGCTAATGCCGGCGTTATTGACCAAAACGTCTATCTTGCCGAAGGCCTCTAGTGTCTTTTCGACCATACGGGCAACATCGGCGCATTTACTCACATCGGCAGCCAAAGCCAAGGCTTGCCTACCCCTCCCTCTAATCTCCTGGGCCACTCTTTCGCCAGCGTCGGCATTACGGCTAACGATCACCACATCGGCCCCCGCCTCAGCATAACCCAGGGTTATGGCCCGGCCTAGACCACGGCTACCTCCGGTAACAATTGCTATTTTGCCTAACAAGGAAAAATCGGCAGTGCTCATTATTTTCTCCGCATTAACGAGAAACTTTATTTTCAATGAGCATCGTACTTGGGGCTACGACCTCTGTCAACGCTAGATCAGTTATGGTAGTTACCAATTTGGAAATAATACATAATAAAAAGGTTCCAAACCCCTTGAC
>JACQTR010000142.1 GCA_016210705.1 Chloroflexota bacterium
TGATGATAGGGCCGTTTCTTTTGACTGTCAAGATATTTCGCTTTGCACATGTTACTACTTTGAAACATATTTACAATCTAAGCTGGCAGGAGTTATAGTTCCACGAAAAGCGCATTCAGGAGAATCAAGCTATGGTCGTGTCACCTCGTGCTCGGTTGTTCTTGCTAGCTCTAGGGGGGCTCGCTTTGATAACGGGGCTATGGGGTGGGCTGATACGCATTGGTTGGGATTTACCCACGCTTAGGCCTACCTTCTCTATAGCCCATGGGCCCTTAGTTGTCTCTGGCTTTCTAGGTACCGTTATTGGTTTGGAACGGGCAGTGGCTTTACAGCGACCGTGGACTTATTTGCCCCCTCTATTTAGTGGGTTTGGTGCCATCGTCTTGTTGCTGAGTCCTTCAGGGGAAGCAGGACCTGTATTAATGGTATTGAGCGGACTGGGTATGGTGGCGGTTTTTGTTGTTATTATGCGCATTCGACCCACTATTTTTGCTTTGATAATGGGATTGGGTGCGGTAGCATGGCTGGTGGGCAGTGCTCTATGGCTGATCGACCGTCCTTTATATAGGGTTGCCCCTTGGTGGGGCGGTTTCTTGGTGCTGACTATAGCCGCTGAACGCCTGGAGCTAGGGACACTTCTAAGGCTTTCACGAGTAGCCCGAGGGGCTTTCATGGTTGCTGCTGGCGTATTCATTCTGGGAATGGTAGGTTCCCTTGCCAACTTTGACTTTGGTATGCGTCTGCTAGGCGTAGGCATGGTCGGCTTAAGTTCATGGCTGGTTAATTATGATATGGCCCGGCGAACTTTGAAACACCCCGGCTTACCTCACTTTATCGCTATCGCTCTTCTTTTGGGGTATTTTTGGCTGGGATTGAGCGGGATATTGGCCGGCCTGTTTGGAGGCATTATAGTGGGGCCACGATACGACGCTATCCTTCATGCGTTATTTTTAGGCTTCGTGATATCCATGATTTTTGGCCATGCCCCGATCATTTTCCCCACGGTATTGAACAGGACGATGTCTTTTAACCTTAGCTTCTATGTTCCGCTAATCATCCTCCACCTATCTCTAGTTTTGCGGATGGCTGGAGACTTATTGGAGTCGGCCTCGGGGCGTCAATGGGGTGGGCTGCTCAATGTGCTTGCTATTATCTTATTTATGGTTAATACGATGCGGGTTATAAGACCTTCTGCCGAAGTTCAAAGGGGTGGTGGGGTGTCCAAACCGTGAACCGGGTTTGGTGTGTACTTTACGACAGGGGCCAGGAGAGCTGCACTATCTCGCCGTGGCGTTCTTTGCCGTTTAGGTCCAGTATAGCCACCGTGCCGGGCTTGTGGGGGATGCCTAAAGGGATAGTAGCGCTACCAGGATTAATCAGCAACACGCCGTCGAGCTCTTTGACCTCGGGGATATGGGTATCTCCATGCACCACAATATCCACGCACCCACCAAATATCCGATTTATGCATTGTTCCAGAGATTGTCCATGATGTATCAAGAACTCGTATTCAAAGGCATGGACTAAGCCAATGCGTGCTTCGGCGATAGTTATGATCTGTGCTTTCTGGACGCGAGGGTCACTTTGCGGATCAAAGTAATGGCTCCCAAAAGCCCCGCGAACGGGGGCTATTTGCTCCAAACGATCCAGCACTGAGACCTCGTAAATGTCACCAGCGTGAAGAATAAAATCAACCCCATCGAAAGCAGTGATGATTTCGTCTCGAAGGAATGGTATATCGCGGGGAATGTGGGTATCAGAAATCAGCCCAACTCGTGTCACTCAGCCATCTCCCGTTACTACAAGGTGGGCATGCTTTAGTTCATCAGTTCGGCATCGCCGATCTATGGAAATGCACGATTTGCCAGGCTGAGTCGCGTTTGGCGACGACAAACGTGACACGACCGTTAGCGCTGAAGGGCCTTCCATCTCTCACTCCTGTCACGGTATCCAAGCCCGTTACAACGACTACTGTGTCAGACAAGGCCATGGCGGAATAATCGCCAACCTTCGCAGCTAGCGGCCTGTTAGGTGAGAGCGCCTGCTCAAAGTACGCACGAATCTCTTCTGGTTTGGTTACAATAGTCTTACTGCCAGTGCCTAAAAAAAGGGCATCTGGCGCGTAAAGCTTGACTATACCGTCGACATCGGACTCCGTGAACGCCTGGGTCCATTTCTCCACGACCTGCAGTGCTTCCTCGAGCATGTTCCCCTCCTTTGAGCGATTGTACCATAATTTTGGGTTGCCCGCCTTGCGCTGAACGCAGAAAAAATGGGGCATTGGTCACTATGTGCTTTGGCAAGTTTAAGTAGTACCTGTTGAATATGAGAAACTTGTGGTTTATGATAAGGAAGACCTCCCGGCGTTGGTAGTCTAATTTTTCCCTCATACTAGTGAAGTATAGATGAAGTATAGATTATGAAGGCGGAGGCATTGCTATGGAGCAGAAGTGGGCAGACCTAGCCAGAAATTTAGAAACTTTCCTCCGATTAAGGACCTTTCCCTTAGCCTGGAGACGTCTGGAGAGGGAAGAGGATTTGGAAAAAATACGGAGGGTGCGCCGATATCAGCACCGGTACACCTGGTGCCAAGCGGTTACCGTGGCGAGAACCGCTGGTTGGACAGTTGGAATTACCGCCAAAGACGAAAATGTGTGTCGTTTCAAAAATATTGCTGGTTTAGTCCCTCCTTCGGTGGAGGAACTTTCGGGCAGGGCTTTTGCTAGCTATTACCTGAAGACGTTGGAAGACGCTAAAAAGCAGGCGGAGGCTACCGTCAGGATTCCCCCTGATGGTTATGAGGCTATGGTCATCGCTCCTTTGGCCAGCGAGAAGTTCGATCCCGAAGTAGTGGTGGTCTACGGCAATGCTGCCCAGATGATGTTCCTTGGCTATGCTCTACAATGGACAGATTACGAACGCCTCCAATTCTTTTTTGTAGGGGAGGGTGCTTGCGCTGATTCCTTTGCCCAGTGCTATATAAGTGGCAAGCCTGCTCTCGCCATACCTTGTTATGGAGAGAGGAGGCTAGGACATGTCCAGGATGACGAACTGGTCATGGCCGTCCCAGCCAATATGGGTGAAAAAGCCGTGGAAGGTTTGAGGGGTTTGGCGGCCGTGAACTTGAAATATCCCATACCCTTCTTTGGCACCGAAGCCGACGTGTCTGCTACTTTGGCCAGAGCCTACGGCCCTGGCGGTATTAGAGAACGGGGTCGGCAGCCTGGGGGAGTAGCTCCAAACACCATTCTATGTAAGGGAGAAGCTTCTGAGTGTGAAGAGATCTTGTAAGACTTAGTTTAGTTGGCCTTACACCTTTTCAGAGTTTGGAAGTGCCTCAAAAGTGATGTAGTAAAATCTTGCCTGTGCTATCCAGCGATTTCTTCACCGTGCATTGAGGGGATAGGCTGTCCCAACAAATGTCGTAACACAGTAAAGGCCTTCAAAAATGAAGGAGAGTCGGGATAGTTGTACTTGAGCGTCACCTTCTCTGTTTCGGTGCATTGAGGCAAAGCAATCTCGAATCGGCAAATGAGTATAGACTGGGTGATCTGTACCGAGGAAATAGCCCCAATAGGGTATTGCTTGACTTCGACATTTTGTTCGTTTCTCTTTGTAGCATGAAATAGGAGCGCATGCGTATCTGTTACCGCGAGGGCAGGGCCTGAACCGTGCGATCCGTCAACAGGTTGAGCCGCGGCGGCAGCCAACACCGCTTTAGGACCACCGGCTTTACGAATGAGTTCATTAAGATGCGGGTGAACGAACTCTCTCTCATCGCCTCTGACACTATCATGCCTTAGCTCCAAATCTCTGCTGTACAGCCGCCTAAGTGTTGTGCCTGAGGAAGGTGTGGCGAAACCATTCAACAGGTGTTGCGCCTCCTCCAATGGTTCTCGGTGCTCTTCTGGAAAGGCAATGCTATAGTGCTCTGTGCCTTCAGTGCCCTCGAAAAATAACTCCAACTCACAAGCAGGGTTTTGGAGATTGAGGCGGGTTGAAGCCTTCCAAGGCTCCTAAAACCCGCACTTGCACTACGCAACCGGGAAAGGTGGGCACGGTGGTTAGAATGAGAGCGGGCAGGGGGCCGTCCAAAGTTAGCGTATTGACGACGACACCGCGTTCAATGCCTCGTGTTCCGGCGCTGGCCACGATTGCCGTAAGTCTGATTGCATCCCGCTTTTGGTCGTGTTGGTACACATTGTGGGTGCCGCTTGATTCTTCAATGACTACGTCTGTCAGGATTGGCTCCTCACGAGTTTCTGCCACATGCTGTAGGGCATGTGGCCTTGTTTTTTCTCGACTAGTCGCTTTTTTCATTAGTACTTAGATAACCGCCATGTATTTGAGTATTTTCACAGCGTAGTGGGTGTACTCTAAAGTTGCAATCCCTATGTTACGCGAGCGGGCGAAGCCACCGCTAGGATGCTGGCAGTCCAACACAAAGCGTTCAGCCCTTTCTTTTTGGTGCACAGACATATCTAGAGCCTTTAACCCGCCCATGAGCCAGAAGAGATGCTCCAAATATTGTATATCCCAGTCCTGTTCCCGCGCACTTAGGTATGTGGCTACCCGGCCAAGGTGGGGTGATTGGTAACCTATGAGATTGAGTGTTTTTATTGCGTAGTAGGTTGAGGCAAGAGTAGAGTGGCCTTGCCCACCAAAGCCACCGTCAAAGTTCTGGAAACGAAGAACGAACTGGTTTATTCCGTGGCGATTGACCTCAAAGTTAAGTTTAACTAGGGTGGCTTTGGCGAAATACGTACTTTCCAACTCGGAAGGGATTTCAACATCTAGTCGCTGCTAAGAGCCAAAGCCGCCTTCAGGGTTCTCAAATGCGTCCAATGGGGCAATCCAAGAGCGTAAGGTTGTGGTAGGTAGATCTATAGCAAGGCCTGCCATAGTGAGGTAAAAAATCGTTCTTGGGTCGTGTCCCAAACCATTTGCCGCCGCCCTTTCAAGCCAAAGGCGCGCATTTTGCCAGTGAGCGGGCTTTCTTCCCAAAAGGCGAAGGGCCTCTATCGCGTGGTATGTGTCGGCTGCGCCGGCAGGTGGTACGCGGGCAAAGAAAAATCCGCCGTCGGCCGTCTGGCACCGCTCGATGTAATCTATAATTCGCTCTACGTCAACAATGGCTATTTGGGTTGCCATATCCTCACCTCTTTAGCCGGCCCAGGGCCCTGCGCACAAAATTAGGTTTTGGCAAAATTGGCTCGGCTTGCGTATCATCTAGAGCTAAACGCTGTCGTAGCTCCTCGTTTTCCTGCCGCAGCCGCCGTAACTCTGCTTGTAATAACTCCTCATCCTCTCGGAACTTCCGTATGCGATAGTTGCTTAAATCCTTTTGTTTCTTTAGCCCGGTTACGTTGAACTCCAGCGTCTGTTTAGCTTCGTCTAGGGAAAAAGCTCGGAATTTCATCACGGCATACTTGCTTTGAAAGGCAATCAATTCGCCACTCAAGCGCTCTATTTCACTGGCACTAGCGTTATCGTTGCAGGTAAGGGCTTGTAAGCTCCGCTCGCCGCGCAAGTGGTACAAGCCGTTGACGAAGATTATGGCGTGTCCTTCCTCCTCGTCCCAATGGTTTTCTTTGATTAGCTCCAGAGCTTTTTGGAGTTCTTCTTCTAAGAGAAAAACCTTAACACTAGTGCGCGTGGCCCCTTTGAAAAGATTGGCATTTTCTGTCATGATCCATCTCCTAAACAAAATAGTCTCTGTCGAAAGCGACAGAGACTATCAGCACTAGGCGGTTTAATGGCATCTATTGCCATCAGGGCGAGCCTCATCGCCCCTTTGTTCTTTTGTTATATTATATCAATAGCATATCGTTACTGCAACTATTGGCTTAGGGCAATACCTCTGTTGAATAAGGAAAGCGTGTAGTTTATGATGAGGCAAGACCCCTGGCGTTGGTGGGTTTCCTCCATTCAAGGGGCAGCGTTTAGCTTAAAGGAGGTGCCATCGTGGCTTTAATCTCTCCTAGGGACGCCCAGCGGATAAAGGAGACATTGGATAAAGAACTGGAGAATGAGGTAAACATCCTTTATTTCACCCAGCGGGAGTCTCCCCTTCTTGTCCCTGGACAAGAGTGTCTCTACTGTCGGGAGACACGGGAGCTTTTGGAGGAGGTCTCGGCCCTATCCGACAAGATTCGGTTGCAAGTCTATGATTTCGTGGCCGATAAGGAGGTGGTGGCCGAGCATGCCATCGATAAAATCCCAGCCTTTATAATAAAAGGGGCTCAAGCTGGTGAGGCCCGATATTTTGGCATCCCCTCGGGCTATGAGTTCGCTACCCTCGTTGAGGGCATCATCGAGGCCTCTAAAGAGACCACCGATCTCTCCCCTGCTACCAAAGAGGATTTACAAAAAATAGATCAGGACGTTCATATTCAAGTCTTTGTAACCCCTACCTGACCATACTGCCCTTCAGCGGCCAGGTTGGCCCA
>JACQTR010000139.1 GCA_016210705.1 Chloroflexota bacterium
GATATATTGACAAAAGACATATAAAGGTGCTATAGTTTCATTGAAACCAAGGGGAGGGAAGTGAATGAGAACCCTGAAAATAAAAAGACAAGAAAAAGGAGGTTGAAGACATGAGCATAGCGCGTTGGGATCCCTTCCGTGAATTGGCTACTATGCGCGAGGCTGTGGATCGGCTCTTTGAGGAGAGCTTTCTGCGCCCCCATCGCCATTGGGACGGAGGCATGACGGGTGTGCCCCTAGATATGTATCAGACCGCCGATGATGTGGTCGTAAAGGCGGCCCTACCAGGTGTCCGACCTGAGGATGTTGACATCTCTATAATGGGCGATACCCTAACCATTAGGGGTGAAACTAATGCCCAAGAGGAGGTCAAGCGGGAGGATTACCTCTACCAAGAACATCGCTATGGGGCTTTCTCCCGGACGGTGAATCTGCCGGGGGCGCTGAACACCGATAAAGCCGAGGCCATTTTTGAGAATGGCGTTCTGACCTTGACCATCCCCAAGGCCGAGGAGGCCAAGCCCAAGTCCATTAAGGTTCAGGTCAAGGGCGCCATCGAAGGTAAAAAGATGTGAGCCACACTTTAGGATTAAACTTCCCTCCATTAAGGTGAAGGGGGCCTGGCAAACAGTCGGCCCCCCTTCTTATTTGGGTTTTATTCTAGAGGCTTTTGGCCTAAGGCCTTTTTTATGAAAGAAGGGGCCCACCAGTTGAGGTTACCCAGCAAGCGCATGGTAGCCGGCACTAAAAGAGCGCGAACAATGGTGGCATCAAGGAAGATGGCGATAGCCATTCCCACTCCCAGGGCTTTGATTATTACAATGTCGCTTATAGCAAAGGAGCCGGCGACGATAATTATTATTAAGGCAGCACTGGTAATGATCCCTCCCGTCCGCCGAAGACCCTGGGCTACACTTAAGGTATTGTCACCACTGGTATCGTAGACCTCTTTTACCCGTGTTAGTAGGAAGACCTCGTAGTCCATGCTTAGGCCGAAGAGGACACAGAAAAGGAGTATAGGCAGGCTGGCCTCAACGTAGCCCTGGGGGCTAAAATGGAGCCAACTGCCGAAGTGGCCTTCCTGAAAGATAAATACTAGGGCCCCATAGCTAGCTAGGATGCTCAAGCTATTCATTAGGATGGCCTTTAAAGGCAACACCACCGATCCAAAGAGGAAGAGGAGAGCCAGAAAGGTCAAACCCATGACCAGGAAGAGAACCCGGGGGAAGCCACTGTAGAGCCCCTTGACCAAATCCATGTTTTCGGCAGTGGAACCGCTAACATAGGTCTCGAAGGGATTTTCAGTGGCTCTGATCTTTTTTACTAGCTCTTGAGCAGCATCAGAGGTGAAAGAGTAACCACTGGTTACCTGGACGAGGGTTGTGTCGTCGCCGCTCAATTCCTGGATGGCTTGGAGGAATTGCGGGTTCAGGTTAGAAAACGGCTGGCTATAAAGTGCTTGGTACTGCTCTTTGGAGAGCCGGGGGGCCAAGTCTACTAGGCTAGTAACTCGCTTCACCCCAGGATAGCCCTCAATGGCTCGGGTGTAATCATATAAGGCAGCGATATTTCCAGGGGCAAAGATGCTATTCTGGCTTTTGATGGCGATCAATATAGGGGTTAACTCCCCGGTACCAAACTTCTGTCTGATGATGTCGAAGCCTTGGCGGGAGGGAACGTCTGGAGGCAGGATGCTGGCATCGGGTGAACCCAGCTTTACTCTCAAGAAGGGGGAGCCTGTGGCCAGGAGGAAGACGATGACTATAATGAAAATGGCCCCGGGGTAGCGCATGACAGTGGTGGCCAAACCTTGCCAAAAGCCTCCCCCTAATCGGCGCTGAGGTATGATGGACAGGGTATTCACCCTTAGACCCAGCACAGCTAAAATGGCTGGTACTAGGGTTAAAGCCGCCAACAGTGAAATTAAAACCACTAAGGCTCCCCCAATACCCAGGGAACGGAGCATGACAAATTTGAAGGTTACCAGCCCCATAAGGCCAATGAACACGGTGGACCCTGAGAAGGCTACTGCCTTGCCCGCCGTAGCCATTGTCCTCGTCAAGCTCTGCTCAACGTCCTTGTCTCTCAATTCCTCTCGGAAACGGCTGACAATAAACAAAGAATAGTCGATGGCGATGCCCAAGCCCAACATGGATACCATGTTCATTACAAAGATGGACATATTAGTCCTCTGGGCTATGAAGTATATCAAGGCCAGGGTGATGGCCACACTTATGCCGCCCATAGCCACCGGCAACCCAGCGGCCACTAGGCTGCCGAAAACCACTACCAGAGCTAGCAGCGCCAATGGCAAGCCCAGGATTTCAGCCTTCCTGAGGTCGCGTTCGCTAACTTTCACCACATCGGCGTACACAGGAGCGAGCCCGGTCATTACCATATTTAGGTCGCTGGAGCGAAGATTTTGTTGGATCTCGGGAAGAAGGGATGTGGCCGTATCTGGGTCGGCGTCCAGCATCACTATAGCGTAGGTGGTGGTCTTGTCTTCGGAGATAAGAGAGGGATTGCCCGAGCTGGCATAAGTTATTGTTTTACTTACTGCCTTCACTCGGCTAAGGTCGGCTAGGGCCGTCTCTACTTGGCTTAAAAATCGAGGATCGTCGGCAGGAAGGTTAGTACTGGAAAACACAATAGTTAGGGAAGACTGGCCATAGCCAAGTTCTCTTTGGAGCAGTTCCATGCCTTTGGCTGCCTCTGTCGTTTTGAGGGTGTAACCTCCTCCCTTGAGGGCATCGCTGACCCTAGGGGCAAAGAGGAGACCCAGGGCGAAGAGGGCGACCCAAAGAATGATAACTGGCCAGCGGAACCTATAGACGAGATGGCCTAGCCGCCTAAACACAAAGCCTATTCTAGCACATACTCCCAACGTCGACCACAGGGATGCAGTGTGTGGTGCCAATGGCTCCACAGAATCTACCTGATCTAGTTCATAATGATGCCGTACACCTGTAGAC
>JACQTR010000140.1 GCA_016210705.1 Chloroflexota bacterium
GAAGCGCCATCTACATATATATTCAACCGTTTTCCCAAACTATCTGCTTTAACTTAAATATAAAATACGCCCGCAGGTGTTGCATTGCACCAGTTCCTCGCCCTTCCTCGCCCGCTGCAAATCGGACATAGGGAGGGTTATCCGGCAGCCCAAGCACATGCCCTGCTCCACCTTGACAACTGCCTGGCCTTGTTTGGTGTCCCAAAGCCTTTGGTAGAGATGAAAGCCGAGAGGCTCGATCTCCGCCGCTAATTGCTGTCGTTCCGCCTCCAAAGCCACCAACTCAGCCAAAAGCTCGGCCCGCTCTTTAGATAACCGCTCCTGCTCCCGCCGCCACTCACCCTCTAACCCCACCACCTCTTCTCTTTTCCCCCGAATGCTGGAACCCAACGCCTCCACCATTTCCATTATCCCAATAATACCATCCTCCTCCTCCCGGCGGTGCTTCTTAAGCGCCTCCACATCCTGATGCAAACCTGTCAGCTCCTTGGGGTTTTTCACCGAGCCCCCATAGAGCTTCTCCTCCATAGAAGCTATTTTAGAGGAAAGGTCTTCCACCTCCTGCTCTTTGGTTCGCTGCTCTTTTTGCCATCGAACTAGATCTTCTTCTTCTTTCTCCAGACCTAACTTGGCTTCCTCCAGAGCCTCGCTGGGACCCAGCCGACCTTCCACTTCCTCCAAAACTTGCCTCTTCTCCTCTATGGTGGAGTCCAATATCTGAAGCTCGTAAAGCAGTTTGATCTGGCTCACCCCTACCCTCCCTGCTCGCCATGCTAGCATGAGGAGACGGAAGTGTCAATTTGGGGGTTGACGAAAGGTGCTGCTTAAGTCTATTATGACACCCGTCTAACGTCTGCACCAAAAGGATCCCCCCATGCAGATCATCGCATCCAATCTTAGCTTTCGCGATCCAAAGGTTGCGAAAGCTCTGCGTCATCGCCAGGGTGAGCCCTTGCGAGAGATAGCCCAGAAATGTGTGGCCGCAGGAGCCCAGATCCTGGACATAAATCTAGGAACGAGCAACCGCTATGGACCTGAAGTCATGAATTTCGTGGTCGGATCAGTACAGGAAATGGCCGATGTCCAACTCTGTTTAAGTAGTGATAACGCCGATACTCTTGAGGCAGGCATCCAAGCCTGTCGCCGCCCCCCAATCATAAATTACGTCGCTATCCAAACCGAGGAACTAGAGAAAATACTGCCTCTAGCCGCCAAGTACGAGACGGAGTTGGTGCTATTGACCGCGGACAACGCCTTACCCATCGATTCTCAAGAATGCTTACGCTTAGCAGCCGTCCTAGTGGGTGCAGCCAACGAGTTAGGCATCCCCAACCATCGCCTCATTATCGACCCGGGCGTCCTTCACATCACTGCCGATCCAGGTCCCAGCCATGCTTTAGCAATAATGGAACTCCTCCATGCTATCCCCCAGACCTTCGACCCACCGGTGCGCACTACCTGCTGGATTAGTAATGTTTCAGCGGGAGCACCGCGGCGGCTTCGCCCGGCCATCAATGGCGTATTTTTGGCCATGCTCGCTGGTCTTGGCCTATCCTCAGCCTTCATCGACGTTCTAGACAAAGAGGTGATGAGAACAGTCCGTTTGATCAAGATCATGAGAAACGAACTTATATACTCCGATTATGAAGCGGAACTACGCTAGCATGCTAGGAGGTATAAGAACTTGGCCAAAATATCTGCAATTTTTCCCGATGCCCCCGGAATCTGCTATCCTTTGAGCTTCTATCCCCACGGGCGCGTGGTGGGCCTTTTCTATGCTAACTCCTTTGGGAGACCTTTTTGGTTATTAGGGCAGCGAACTCCGTTGTACTCCCCGTCGCCGCTAAAGGTAAAATATAAGTTTACCGTTGGCATAAGCAAAGGAGGATGATCATGGCCAAGACATATCCCCTTTTTCTAGCCGGAAAATGGCAACAATCAGAGACGAAACTGGAGGTGATCAACCCCTACGATGGCGGGATAGTGGGGGACACTTTTTACGCCTCGCCATCCCAAGTAGAGACAGCTATTGCCACCGCCGAGGAAGCCTTCCCCGTCACCCGCAAGCTGCCCGCTCACCGAAGGGGGCAGCTTTTGGCAAACATAGCCCAAGGCCTTAATGACAGGCGAGAGGAAGTGGCCAAAACCCTTTGCCTGGAATCGGGCAAACCTATTAGGGACGCCACCTCTGAGGTAGAGCGCGGTCTCTTGACCCTACAAACGGCCGCTGAGGAGGCGAAACGCCTAGTTGGTGAGGTCATTCCCTTGGATCTGACGGCCTATGCCGAGGGTCGCCTCGGCATAGCCAAACGCTTTCCCATTGGCCCCATCGCTGCCATCACCCCCTTTAACTTTCCCCTTAATCTAGCCCTTCACAAGATAGCTCCCGCCATCGCCGTGGGTAACCCAGTGATACTGAAGCCCCCCTCTAAAACCCCCCTCACCATGCTCACTGTGGCCGAGATCGCGGCTCAATCGGGCCTTCCCCCAGGAGCCTTGAGCATTCTGCCTATGGCCACCTCCGTGGCCGAGCCCCTTATCAGCGACGAACGTCTTAAGATGATCAGCTTCACTGGCTCGGCGGCGGTAGGTTGGGGACTTAAAGCTAAGGCAGGCAAAAAAAGAGTGCTTCTGGAATTAGGAGGCAACGCCGGCGTTATAGTTGATAAGGGAGCCAATCTAGATTACGCCTTAAAACGGATTACAGTGGGCAGCTTCTCCTACGCCGGTCAGATCTGCATCTCCGTACAACGTATCTACGTCCATCGCGAAATTTGGGATGATTTCTTTCCTGCCTTCATCAAAGAGGTGGAGAGGCTCAAGTTAGGAGACCCCCTAGACCCCGAGACCGACCTGGGGCCTATGATTGAAGAGGCGGCGGCTAAAAGGACCGAGGCCTGGGTCAGTGAAGCCGTAGCTGAGGGAGCCCAGGTCGTCACCGGCGGCAAGGCTCAGGGATCCTTCTTCCAACCCACCGTTCTGGTCAACGCCAGCCCTCAAAGCAAGGTGTGCAGTGAGGAGGTGTTTGCCCCGGTGGTCACCGTCTTTCCTTTCACCGCCTTTAAAGAGGCGGTGCGAGAGATAAATAGCTCCCACTACGGCCTTCAAGCCGGGGTTTTCACCCCCAGTCTGGAGAATGCCTTCTACGCCTTCGAAGAATTGGAGGTGGGTGGGGTCATCATCAATGATATCCCCAACTTCCGCGTTGACCATATGCCCTACGGCGGTACCAAAAACTCAGGGCTGGGGCGGGAGGGCCTGCGCTATGCCATAGAGGAGATGACAGAGATCAAACTCATGGCCCTTAAAACTGCATAGGAGAAGATAATGCGGGCTTCCGATCTAATAGTGCGCTGCTTGGAAAACGAGGGTACTAAATACATCTTTGGTATCCCTGGGGAAGAGATTTTGGCGCTTTTGGATTCTCTTTCCCGGAGCTCCGTATCTTTTATTCCCACCCGTCACGAGCAAGGAGCCGCTTTTATGGCTGATGTCTATGGCCGCCTCACTGGTAAACCTGGCCTTTGCCTTTCCACCCTGGGGCCGGGGGCCATGAACCTTATGACAGGCGTAGCTGATGCCTTTTTAGATAGGGCTCCAATGGTGGCAATGACGGGGCAGTCTCCTTTAGAACAAACCCACAAGGAATCACACCAGTACCTTGACCTAGTGGGCATATTCCGACCGGTTACCAAATGGAACGTTCGGTTGGAGAGGCCAGATACCATACCCGAGGTAATACGCAAGGCCTTCAAGGTGGCCATCATGGAGAAGCCCGGCCCCACCCACATCGAACTGCCCTCCAACGTCCTGGAGATGGATGTGGAGGGAGAACCATTATCTGATAGACCCTTTGAGTATTCCCACCCCAACGAGATGGCCATCACCAAAGCCGCTGCCCTAATCGCCGATGCTAACTATCCCATTATCATAGCCGGGAATGGTGTCTTACGGAGGCATGCCAGCCAGGAATTGACGACCTTTGCCCAAAAACTCCATATCCCAGTAGCCAACACCTTCATGGGCAAAGGCTCTTTAGACTCCAGAGATGGTCTTTCTCTCCTCACCGTAGGTCTTCAAGCCCATGATTGGATCATGTGCGGCTTGGACAAAGCCGATCTAGTAATAACTGTTGGCTATGATTTAGTGGAATACGCTCCACGATCCTGGAACCCTGACGGGAAAAAAAGAATCATCCATATCGATACCCTGCCCAGCGAGGTGGATCAATATTATCAACCCGAGGTAGAGATCATCGGCGATTTGGGCGAAGCCCTGGCTACCCTAGTCGAGGCATGCCCCTTCGCCAAAGAGTTCGTCGGCCACTCTACCCTCAGGGAGATCATCCTCGCAGAGTTGACCCAATATGTAGCCGACGAGGGTTTTCCCTTAAAGCCACAACGGGTATTGGCTGACCTAAGACAAGCCTTGAGTGATGAAGATCTTTTGATATGCGACGTAGGTGCCAACAAAATATGGGCAGCTCGCATGTATCAGGCCCATAGTCCCAACACCGTCATCATTTCCAATGGCCTGGCGGCCATGGGCATCGCCGTACCTGGAGCACTGGTGGCCAAGTTGGCCTATCCGCAACAGAAAGTGGTGGCGCTGACTGGCGACGGAGGATTTATGATGAATTCTCAAGAGCTGGAAACCGCCAAACGCCTGGGCACCCCTTTCGTAACTATGATCTGGGTAGACTCCGGCTACGGGATGATAGAATGGGAGCAAGTGGCCCGCTATGGCCAGCCCTATGGGGTCCATTTCACCAATCCCGACTTTGTAGCTTACGCCCGGTCTTTTGGTCTGGCCGGCTTTCGCATCGATCATCCCAACCAGCTCTTGCCCACCCTACGCCAAGCCTTAGACCTGAATGAACCATCAGTCATCGAAGTACCCATAGATTATCGAGAAAACTTGAAGCTGACAGAGAGATTGGGCAAACTCACTTGCCCCTTTTGAAAGGCCTCACGCTAGAGCCTTCTCCTAAGCACTACGGCGGAGTCCAACCATTGATTTCCAAATCGTGATGTGCGAGGATAAAACATGAGGTAATCATGGATAGCAAACCCTATCAGTTTAAACCAGTAACCCAACTCATCGCCGGCGCCATAGGGGTGCCGGGCAAGCGTACCTTTTACCTCTTGGTGGGCCGTAAGGGCACCTTGGTTCGGCTTTGGCTGGCAAAAGAGCAACTGCAAGGACTAGCGGTGAGCATACTACAGCTATTGGCGCGACTATCTCCCCGTTATTTTGAAACTCCCAGTGAGGAAGCGGAGCCCATAGCCCCAAGCACACCCCCTTCTGAACCCATTGCCGATGAGTTCAAAGTGGGGGAACTGGCCTTGGCCTATGATGAAGAGCATCATCGCCTCGCCCTCATGGCCCATGACATCGAGGAGCAAGAATCTTCGCCACCCGCCCTTTACTGCCAAGCTACCCCAGAACAGATGTGGAGTTTGACCCGCCAAATTGCCGCCGTATGCGCCGCCGGCCGACCTATCTGCCCTATATGCGGCGGCCCTATCGACCCCGAGGGGCATCCTTGCCCTAAAAAGAATGGCCACCGGGCCTTCAGGTTGCAGGACACCGAACGAGCAGACCAACCATGACTCACACGCATGGTCACTATGAGAGAAGCTTCCAGCAAGGTACTAGCCACCAGGTTAAGCCAAGCCAGAACTTAGATATAGCCAGCTTAAGCTTTCTAATCAAAGAGGGGGAAGTCACCCATTGTGAGCCATTAGCCTGGGGCTCTAATTACACTTATGTTTTGACTCTAGCCGGTAAACTTGGCCAATGCCTTGCCCTCTACAAACCTCGTCGGGGGGAAAGGACTTTGTGGGATTTCCCCAGCGGCACCCTATACCGTAGGGAGTACGCCTCTTATTTAATTAGCGAGGCTTTGGGCTGGTCTTTCATCCCGCCCACCGCTATTCGGGAAGGCCCCCACGGCATAGGCTCGGTGCAATGGTTCGTCCCATCATTGCCTGAAGAAAACTACTTTACTTTTGGGCGAGAGAGGGTGCCAGAACTACAGCGCATCGCCCTTTTCGATGTCATAGCCAACAACGCCGACCGCAAGGCCGGCCACTGTCTTTTGGAGTTAGACGGAAAGGTCTGGGGCATAGATCACGGGCTTACCTTCCATGCCCTTCCCAAGCTACGCACCGTGATCTGGGACTTCTCCGGGCAGTCCATTTCCAGCAGCCTGCTTCAAGACCTTAAAACCCTTCGGGCTCAGTTAGGTAACTCCGAGCCCCTGTTTAAAGAGCTTTCGGAGCTTTTAGATAGCTCTGAGATAGAGGCTCTGCAGCGGCGGATAGACATGGTCTTGGAAGCAGCCGTATTCCCTTTCCCCGGTCCTGGACGCCACATCCCTTGGCCGCCCATATAAGCATCAAATTTCATAAGGTCGCCCTAACTAAGAGCCTCGCAACCGTTTCCAAAGGGAGGCCCCAGGCAATACCCGCCTTTTACCCATGTTGTTAACCATCCACCAAGCTAACTGTTGGTTAGCCGCCAGTGTAGGGACAGACCAATGTTGAAGACGCGGAGGTTCCCGTCCCTGCTTAGGTGAGAGAGGCTCGAAAAAATCTAAGGGATGCCATGGTTTATTTCTGCGGCCCACCAGCACCACACCACCAGCCTCCTGCACCAGCAAAGCCCCAGCCGCCACATCCCAAATCCGAGGTGAGGCAAAAACAGCATACTGCAGAACACCCCTAGCCACCAGGACCAACTCGTAAGCAATGCTGCCTAAAACTCGGAACTGGCCCAAAGGCCGCCCCTTACTTAAGAATCTTCGGCGTCTCCAGAGGCCACCGGATAATACTCCCAACCTCGATGGTTCAGGCTGGTGATTTTGGACAACGGAGATACGCTCACCGTCAACAAAACTTCCTCCACCCCGGCGGGCATGAAAAACACCTCCAGCAGATTGAATAGCTGAAGGCACGAAGATGGCCCCAACCACAGGTCTAAACTGGTGAAGGAGACCAATGGAAACAGCGAAAATAGGAAGGCCATTTATAAAATTTACAGTGCCATCCAGCGGATCGACCACCCACAAAAACTCCGCCTCGTGAGGCTCACCATTTAAGCTCTCCTCTCCCAAAACAGAGTGACCAGCGAACCGCTTCTTAATGGCTCTTTTAAGATATTCCTCTACCTCCTTGTCCGCAGTTGATACAGGGTGTCCGCGATCGTTTCCTTTGTATTCCACATCAAGGGACTTGCCGAAATGACTTAGAAGAATTTGCCCGGCTTCTCGGGCTAAGCCGATGGCAAAGGTCTCCATCTCCTGCCACAGGGCATCGCCAACCTTAGCCACTTATTGAACCCACGTATCTTTTCATCGGGATATAGAGGCCAAAAACTCCAAAAGCGTGTTATTGAAGGCTTGAGGCGCCTCCACAGCGGAACCGTGGCCAGTGGGCAGGATGCGAAGCTGGGAACCAGGTATCGCCTCTTGACTGGCCTTGGCTCTTTCCACAGGCCCTTCATATTCGCCAGCAATAATGAGAGTGGGACATTTAATCCGGCTGGGATCAGATGGGGGGGGCGAGGCCATCATGGCTCGCATGACTCTGGCGAAGCCCTTGGGGTCGTTTTCTAGCTTTACCGCCTTATAACGCTCAAATTCCTTTGTGTTTTTCTCTTTAAAGCCTGGTGAGAAGGCCATTACCGTCAAATCCTCGGTCAGAGTGGCCATATCCCCTTTTTCTAAAAGCTCCAATATCCCCTGAAGCCGTCCCTGACCCTCAGCAGTTCGTGCCCCACCCACGCCACTATTGGCCAGCACCAGAGCTTTGACCACATTCGAATGCCTAAGCGTCAACTCTAGAGCAATACGTCCCCCCATGGAATAGCCCAAAACATAACTTTGGCCGATGCCCAAAGCTCGGAGGAGTTGATAAAGGTCTTCAGCAAAAAGCTCCATGGAGTACTCACCCTCGGGACTTTCCGTTTGCCCAAAGC
>JACQTR010000146.1 GCA_016210705.1 Chloroflexota bacterium
GGCCATGACATTGGCTCCGGTTTCTCGGTGGCTGCCACCGCGAGAGCGGCAGGATGGAGGAGGAAAACAGCCCTGGTGACAGCCATAAGCGTAGGGCTGACGACGGTGCTGGGAACAGCGATGACGCTGGCCCTGGGAAGCATCGACCCTTTTTTAATAAGAGTTTTTCTGGCCTTAGCTGCCGGAACCTTTGTTCATATTGGGGCGAGCGACCTCCTTCCCGCCGCCGCCCGCACCCCATCTCGGTTGGTCTTCCTATGGGTAATTTTTGGCTTTGCTCTCTTTTACGTCTCGGATCGACTCTTAAAGCTCTTTCTTCCCGGAGCTTAAATCACGGGAGGTAGCCATATAAAAAAGAGGGAAAATAAAGATGATTTTTCTGGGTAAAGCCTTAGACACTATAGAGCTGTCCGACCTTCAAAGGTTGATAGACGATAAGGTGGAGGAAAGAACCACTGTTGAGTACAAAGAGAAAATTTACGGGGACAGCGACAATGAAAAACGGGAGCTATTAAAAGATATTATGGCCATGGCGAACGCTTCCGGCGGTTACTTAATCATAGTGATAAAGGAAAAGAACCGCGTTCCCATCGAAATCCTTGGGATTGATGACGGAAATCACGCCGAACGAATCGAAAACGCCTGCATATACTGCGTCGAGCCTAGGCTGCACGGGCTAAGGTTCAAACCTGTAGATGTTGCCGATGGCAAAATTATCCTAATTGTGTCCATCCCACAAAGTCTTAACCAGCCCCATATGGTAAGATATAAGGGCCACATTTACTTCTGGCGCAGGCACGACACCCTAAATCAACCGATGAACCGCGACGAAATCCAGAGGGCCTTTGAGGACCAGTTTGAAGGCCTTAACAAAGCGGAGAGGTTCCTTTTGCAAAGGAAGCACCACACTTTGCAGAGGATGCTCGGAGACCATCGCTGCCTTTTGTTGTCTCTGTTACCCATCTTCCCCCGTCAGGACACCATAGACGTGCATGATAAGCAAATATGGCAACTTATGAAAGAGAAGGGGGAGGAACTAGGCATAGGTGATACTCGGTTTACCCTTACAGGGTTGAGGAGCGAATACGAGAATAAGCGGTTGGAGGTATTTCGTAACGGTTATGTTGAGTATGCTCTGTCTTGGCCACGGGGAGAAAACAAAGGAATACATTGGCTGGTGGCCTACAGAAGTTGCGACTTTATTCAATTCGTTCAACGGCTTTACCAAATCGCTCAATCGTTCTCGCCAGTCCAATTAAACCTAGCCATTTACAATGCCCGCGGGCTAACCATATCATCCTTCTCATTGGATATAACGTGTATCTGGGATGAGGCAGACGACATCGGACCAATAAATGATATTTTCGTAAATGACCTACAACACGAAGCTGCGCTTCTCCCTAAGAGGCTCAACGATCGACTTTGGGAGGCTTTCGGCCTGGAAAGGGCTTTCATTTTTAATGAGAACGGAGACTTGACTGAAGAAAGATCATCACGGTGGAGGTAGCTTGAACACCTTTTATTCCCAAAAACTTTTTGATGCCGCCCGGCGTTATATCCCCGGTGGGGTGGATAGCCCGGTGCGGGCCTTCGGCGCTGTGGGCGGCCAGCCATTGTTCATCGCCCGGGGCAAAGGCTCCCATATTTGGGATGCGGACGGCAATGAGTTCATCGACTACGTGGGCTCCTGGGGCCCCCTCATCCTGGGCCATGCTCATCCCAAGGTGATGGCCGCCTTAAGGGAGGCCCTTAATCGGGGCACCAGCTACGGCGCTCCCACCGAGGGTGAGGTAACCCTGGCCCAGATGATCGTCGACGCCATGCCTGCGGTGGAGATGGTGCGCTTTGTCAACTCCGGCACCGAGGCCACTATGTCCGCTCTGCGCCTGGCCCGGGCCTACACCGAACGCAATAAGATCATCAAGTTCGCCGGCGGCTACCACGGCCACGCCGATGGCCTTTTAGTCAAGGCCGGCTCAGGAGCCACTACCCTGGGCATCCCCGATAGCCCCGGGGTGCCTGCTTCCTATGCCCAAAATACCCTTATCGCTCCTTACAACAACTTGGAGGCCGTGGAGAGCCTCTTCCAATCCCAGGGTGAGGACATCGCCGCCGTTATCGTGGAGCCGGTGGCCGCCAACATGGGGGTCGTGCCTCCCAGGCCTGGCATTTTGGAGGGCCTGCGCCATCTCACCCAAACCTACAGCTCTCTCCTCATCTTCGACGAGGTCATCACCGGTTTTAGGGTGGCCTATGGCGGGGCTCAGAAGCTATACGCAGTCAGCCCCGACCTCACCTGCCTGGGCAAGATCATCGGCGGCGGTCTACCTGTCGGCGCTTATGGCGGCAAGCGGGAGATAATGGAGATGGTGGCCCCTCAAGGCCCCGTTTACCAAGCGGGCACCCTTTCCGGTAACCCTTTGGCCATGACCGCCGGCATCGAGACCCTAAAACTCCTTAAAAAACCAGGCACTTATGCCCAATTGGGTGAGATGGGTACAAC
>JACQTR010000144.1 GCA_016210705.1 Chloroflexota bacterium
CTCCTTGTGCTCATCGCAATGGAGCATATACATGCCCGCTTTCTCAGCAGTGAAAGTCATTTCATACTGCCGACCCCGGCTATGCTCTTTCTCCGCTACTACCACTACCCCGTCCGGGTCGCGAACGCTGTCCTTATGCTTGTTGCCGTTGACCGCAAAGAGTATTAGCTTCACACGATCGCCCTGGAAAACAGTCATAGCGGAGGGGTTGAACATATAGGAGGACACCTGCCATGCCTTGGGGTTGTTCTTATCGAAGACGCCGGGGCTCTGAAACGCGAAAGCCTTGGATAGCTCCTCGGGATTCACTGTCGGCGGCGCCAGATTGTCCGTCGTGGTGGAGCCCTTTATCTCTATGGCATTGACATAGAAGACTCGCTCGCCCGGTGAGACTGCTGCCGGCTTGGGGGTGCAGGCTGAAAGGAGCACCACCACCATCAGAATTGCACTTAGTACGATAACCCTTTTCATTTCTGTTTCCTCCTTCATAGTAAGTTAAGGGTTTTGGGATTTGCCTATGGTTATTTCAGGGGTTACTCATACAGGTCACCTCCCCCCCCCGGAGAGTTCGGTGAGGAGCCGAGTGGCTGCCTCCACGTTTCCCCTGGTAATAGCTTCCAGTACCTCTTGAGCCGTCTCCTTAGTGGGGCTGGTGGTTACCGTTACCAGGTGCTGCACTTGCTCCCCGGCCTCGGCTGCCTTGTTTTTCTTGATCAGGCCGAGGGCAAGCCTTGCCTCTAATTGCGTAAGGGACGAAGACGAAGCGGGCTCTGACTTCGTCCCCAGTAACTCCTTTAAAATATTCTTGGTATGGATGAAATGCCCCGCTGGCATATGCTCCACCAGAACACCGTCCAGTACCGACTTCTGTTTTGGGTCGGTGGCCAGCGCAAAAGCCTTCTGCACATGATAAACCACATGCACATCATCCTGGGCAGCCAGCGCCACTTTGTAGCCCAGCCAGTGGTGAAGCTCCGATTCCTCTGACATCGCTACTTCCTCCACGCCGGCTACCCCTATGGGATTGGCCAGCCGTGCGGTCATCACATCTGCCAGGAAGACCACGGCTAGGGTCGCTATGCCCCCCAGGAAGAGGGTCAAAATCTTCAGCCACACCAGGACCCTGTCAGCTCGGGTTACTGCTATCTCCAGTTGCATACTCATCAGCGCACCTGAAATCGGATGGGCAGTCCCCATAGGTGGCCAAAGGCTATGAGGGTAAGGACCAGGATACCCACGATGAAGACGGAGGAGGGGATAAGGGCCACTATGGTTCTCCCGTAGGCTACTTTTGTCGGTAAGGCAGGCGCCCCTATCCCTTTAATGGCCTCCTCCACACTGGCCACCTTTTTGCCGGCTATGATGGTCATCCCCATAATGAGGATGAAGGATACCCCGGCTATTATTGCCAGGATACCTCCTACCCCCAGGGACAGATTCATCCAGGTTGACCAGGAGGCCGGCGCCTCTGGCCCCAATGAGGCATATCTCCGGGGCACGCCGGCCAGACCGGCACCGGCACCGAAGGCGGACATAATTACCAGCGCCGCACCCATAAGGTACGGTTGAATTCTCGCCATCCGCAGTCCCCATAACCGCCTGCCCAGTAGTACCGGAACTCCGTAGTACAGGGCACCCATATACATGATGTTCGCCCCGCCCGCCGCCATGGGATGGATATAAGCCGGAACTACAAAGGTGTTATGCAGAGTCGGCGCTAGCTGCTCCTGGATCAGGACATAGGCAAGGAGCCCGCCAACGAACAGTGTGACCATCCCCATGATCATGGAACCGAAAACCGGATTCCCCCAGGGCAGATGGCGGAACCAGCTAAAAAAGCCATACCCCGCCCGTCTCATCCTGGCTTCCAGCATTCCCAGGATGATGAACATATGGAGCACGGTGGGCACGCCCACCAATAACGATAGGCTGCTGCCAACGAATTTCACCGTGTAGGTGAGGTTGGGGTCCACCAGCAGATGATATATAAAGGTGGGGGGAACGAAGAACGGGTAAAGCAGAAAGAGGGCCTTGGCCACCTGTTTCGCATAAACCGACTTTGCATCTGTGGTTGCTTCAACCAGGATATAGGCTACCCCTACCAGGGCCAGGGCTGGGATGTAGTGGTAAATATGGAAGACAATATGCCAGTTCATCCGATAGAGGTTGGACACAAGGGAGTCTATAGGCTTGCCTTGCAGAGTCAGGATTAAAGCAGGGGAAAACACCTTGAAGGCGGCTATCAACCCGGGAATGGCAATAAAGAGACCGGCCATGGCAGCAAAGGTGGCAATAGGGATGCGCTGCAAGAAGGCAGCCCAACTGGTAAGACTTCCCCTTCGTTCCACGGCGCCGATGATGGTGGTAATGAAAACAACCACCACAAAAGACATCCCCAGGGCCAGTAGCAGGAAACTCAGGTATATCTGCCAGGTCGATGGAAACTGGGTGGAGAGGGGAAGGAGGGCATGATAGCTAACACTGGCCCCCCGGAGCACCCCTATCAGGGCCATGAGCGCCGCAAGCACCATAAGAGCCCAGCCTGTCCAGGCTAGCTTATAGCTCGCCAGCCTCCTCTGTATCAGAACAGTCCCGGCAGCGATAAGGAACGCCGTCTGGATGAAGCCCAGCCAGAAGATGAACATCATCAGGGAGTGCCCGGTAATTGCCTGATAGTAGAGGTTGGAGGAAAACATAGAAAAGGCTGGAGTCCGCACCAGGAGCATGAGCAGTGCGAAGAGCCCGCCAATGGCCATGATGGCCAGCCCGGAGCCCCCAAAGGCTATTAGTAACCTCCTATCTTGAGGCTCTATCTTGATTTCCTGCCACAACGCCACAGTATATCCCCCCCTTACTCTACGATGATTTTGCCCATCATAAGGTGATGGCCCAGGCCGCAATATTCGTTACACAGGATTTGGATTTCTCCCAGCTTGGTTACCCTTACGGTTAACTTGGAGGTCATGTTGGGCATAACCACGGCGTTAAGGCTCCCATCCTGTATCAGGGAGGCGCCGTGGAATACGTCTGGTGAGAAGAAGAGAAGGTCATAGAGCCCGCCGAACTGCAACCTCACCGTGCTGGGGGTGAATGAGAACTGCCGCATCATGATGTATACCTTGCTGGTGGAGGCAGGTACTACCAGCCCATCGGGCATGGTAACTGTTACCTTGTTTCCCGGCGGTATGCGCACTGAGCCATCGGGCAGGCCGTACTTCTGTTGTTGGGCATTTATCTTGGAAACAAACCACTCCTGAGAAATCTTGGCTCCGCCGTGAACATGCCCGGCCCCGGCGCCGACCGCCCCCAGAAGGAACCAGACGGGTATCAGAATCATCACCATGAAGGCCACCACAAAGCCTCCCACCAGAAGGGGTACGGAGCCCTTCGCAGAAGCTGGCAGACCTACTCTTATAGCTCCTTGTGTCATCTCGCCTCCTGGCGGGGACCGGCCCTGCCCGCGTTACTTCCGCGGCAGGACATCCACAAGCCCCAGCAGAATTTCAGCCTTTCGTTCACCTTCATGGCTGCCCCCGTCGCTTCCCAGAGAGTGAATCATGAGAGCGTGACGCCCGGGGATATTGGCGGTGAATCTTATGGTACCTGGCGACCCCGGCTGTACCCGGGTCTCTACATCATATCCATGAAGGAATATCTCCATTGACTCATCAACGCTTATATACATGGTTATCGTCTCGTCTTGCTTTACCTTAATTACTCCCCCCGAGCCAGACCCGTATAGCGTTTGGGCTACTACGGAGAGCTTGACAGTGCGGGCTTCGATCCCTTCGTTCCTTCCAAAGGCCAACCATGAAAGTCCTATCATCACCACCAGGATGCCCAGCCCCAGCCATATTCGTCTCACAACCTTCAGGTCACCTCTATTTCATGGTTCGGAGGAAAACCGCCAGAGCTTCGACCTCGCTATCCGTCAGGTTTTGATTGGGCATGAGCGTCCCCGGCTTAGCCCTGATCGGGTCTTTCAGGAACTTCTTCAGGTTCTCTTCGGTATTGGGCAGGCTCCCGGCAATCAATGACTTGCTAGCCTGGTGGGTAAGCTCCGGGCCCACCTTTCCTTTGGCCTCATGCATCCCCTGAACTGTGTGACAACCGATACAGGCTTTGGAAATGAACAGGGCCTTCCCTCCGGCAACATCTACTACGGGCAAGGTCTCAGCCGTTTTTTTCTCCTGTGTACTCCTCGGGGAAGGCTCTTGCCGCGTCGGGGCAGGGGCAGCATCGCCACCGCTGGCACAGGCACTTGTCACCACGACCAAAGCAAGGACTAGAGGCACCAGCCTCAGAAAACACATTAACCTTCCCTACTTGATACGGAGATGTCATTCAACTTGCGGGACAATTCTCGAAGTAAGGGCAACAGGTCCGAGCCCACTTTGTCCTTGGTTACGAAGGCGGCTGCCCCCAGCTTGAAGGCTTTTTCTCTGTATTCAGTATTGTCGTGAATAGTAACAGTAACCACCTGCACTTCGGGCATTTCCTCTTTGATGCGTCGCATGGCCTCGAATCCGTTTATGCCAGGTAGTCCGATATCCATGATGACTACATCGGGATGTATCTCCCTAGCTTTAATTACCGCCTTCTCCCCATCCTCTGCTTCGGCGACAAGCTCCACTTCCGAGCTGAGGAATGACCCTAAGAGCTCTCTAATGCTCTGACGAGTTATGGAGTGATCATCAACAACGAGTACCCGCATCCTAAATAGTCTCTTGGCATTCATGTTACGGGGCCGACTGTTAAAAAGGTGTGAAAAAGGGCATGGAAACTGTTACGTTTGCGTAACAAATCCATACCCATGAAAAGCGCCATGGTGCCCTGTTCTTGGGCCCCAGCGTAATTCCCCATTTATAAGGGGAGACGGAGCAAGATAGGTCGAGGGTAGCTCTGAGTAAAGGGCTGAGGCAGCTTTAGGCGGGAGTAGCTAACATGTAGCCGATTCCCGGCTTGGTGATGATATAGGTGGGGTGTTCGGGGTCCTTTTCTATCTTTTGGCGCAGCCGCCGGATGAAGACCCTCAACCCCTCATAGTGCTCCCGATATTCGGGCCCCCACGCTTTTTCTTGAAGCTCCTCCTGGACAACTACCCGCCCAGCGTTGACTGCAAGGCACTGCAGGAGGCGGTACTCGGTGGGGCTTAAGCTAACCTCTCGTCCCCCAACGGTTACCTTCCTTTGCGCACAATCAATAGAGAGAGCTCCGACGGTATGGATAGGTGGATTCAGTTCAGGGATGTGACTACGCCGCAGCACCGCCTCAACCCGGGCCATAAACTCATCGGCCGCGAAAGGCTTGGTAACATAGTCATCGGCACCCAGGCGCAGCCCCTGAACCTTTTCTTGTTCCTCGCCCTTGGCGGTCAGCATGATAATAGGAACGGAGGAAAATTCGCGTAGTCTCGTGCAGACTTCATAGCCATCAATGCCGGGCAGACGAATGTCCAGGATAATCAAATCAGGGTTTTGGCCGGCGGCCAATGAAAGAGCCTCTTCCCCATTGGGAGCAGTAACAACTTCATAGCCTGCCGTCTCCAGGTTGTAGCGTACCAGCTTAAGATAACGGGGCTCATCATCCACCACCAAAACCAGGGCTTTGCTCACAAGAGACCCTCCTCGAGAGGCAGGGTAAAGCTGAAGACACTTCCTTTGCCTTGTGTGCTCTCCACCCAGATGTTCCCACCGTGAGCCTCCACAATGGCCTTGCAAATAGTTAGGCCAAGTCCCGCCCCCCTCGCTTGCTGGGTATTTGAACTCTGAACCCTGTGAAATGCGTCGAATATCTTGTTTAGCTCTGCCTGGGGAATGCCTTGACCTTCATCGGCAACACTTATCTGGATATGGTCGTCTTTCGCCTTGCCGATGATGGTAATTTGACCACCATGGGGGGAGTATTTGACAGCGTTGTCCAGCAGGTTGTGCAACACCTGCTC
>JACQTR010000147.1 GCA_016210705.1 Chloroflexota bacterium
GACAGTGTTGGCCTGGCTCTTTAGAAACTCCCTCCCTGCCCTATTGATCGCCATCCCTATCCTCTTTCAGCCAGAGTTGCGGCGAACCTTAGAGCGCATCGGGCGGGTAGGCATCCGAGGCTGGATAGCTCCCTCCCCCGTGGAGCAAACCATCGACACAGTGGTTAAGGCCAGCCTAAACTTATCTCAACGTCGCCGTGGAGCCCTGATGGTTCTGGAACGCAGTACAGGTCTACAGGAGTACATGGCCAACGGGGTTGAATTGGATGCCGCAGCATCCATAGAGCTCCTTACTGGCCTTTTTCTTCCCGATTCTCCCCTCCATGATGGTGCTGCCATTTTCCGCCATGGACGCATCGCTGCCTGTGGCTGTCTCCTACCTTTGCCACAAGACTCCCAAACCCCATCCCAATGGGGCACCCGCCACCGTGCCGCTATTGGTATTACGGAAAGAAGCGATGCTATTGCTGTGGTGGTATCGGAGGAAACGGGCAGAATCTCCTTAGCAAAGGACGGTCACTTATATACTGGTCTAGACGAGCAAACCTTGCGTCATAGACTTACTGCTCTACTCAGTATCAACACAAACCATGGGGGATGGTGGTGGACGAGGCGGAAGGAACAACAATGAAAGCCTGGAGAAAGGCCCAGGGGAACTGGTCCATCAAACTGCGCCACTTGATCCCCTTCACCCTTAAAGAAGCTGGCTGGCGTAACAACTTGACGCTGGGCCTTCTAGCCTTGGGGTTGGCCACAGCTTTGTGGGCAACCATCACCAACGTAGAAAACCCCCTTCGAACGGATACCTTCACCACCGACATCCCGGTGGGCGTGATCAATCCTCCAACTAACTTAGATGTGGCCGAGGAGATCAAGCCAGTGCGGCTACGCATAACCGCCCCCTCTGACTTATGGGGCCGCCTCGACCCTGAGGATTTCAAGGCTACCGCCGACCTCTCGGGCGCTCAGGCTGGGGTTCAGGAGGTTAGGGTCACCGCCAAAGCCAATGACCGCCGAGTGAAAGTGGTTCAGGTTATCCCTACCCAGGTAAGAGTGGTCTTAGAGACCCTCGAAGAACGGGATGTTCCAATCAGGGTTCAATTCCAGGGTTCGGCGTCTCTAGGCTACAGTGTGGAGGGATGGCAAGCCACCCCTAGCCAAGTCACGGTTCGTGGACCTATCACCTGGGTTAATCAGGTGGATAGCGCCACTGCTTACATTGATCTCAAAGAAAAAACCAGCAACATCAAGCAATCTTTCAAGCTTAGCCCCCTCACCACTCGGGGCTACGAGATCAAAGAGGTCAGCCTAAGCCCAGATTCGGCGACAATTGAGGTCAGTATTATTCGTCAAATGGAGTATCGAACCTTGTCAGTCTTACCTCAAAGCAAGGGAACGGTAGCCTCCGGCTATTGGGTGAGCGCCATCTCTATTCAACCGCCTGTGGTCATCGTACTAGGACCCAAAAGCGAACTCGATCAGCTAGACAGCCTCCGTACCGAGGCAATAGATATAACCGGAGCCAACGCCGATATAGTTCGCGAGGTGCCCGTACAAATTCCCAAGGGCGTAACGGCAGTGGGCACTAGCTCGGTTACGATAAAGGTATCGGTAGCTCCCTCTCGAGTCAGTAGGATATTCTCGTTGGCGCCTACCTTTGTCGGGGTGCGCTCTCGCCAGGTCTTCTACGATACCGAGGCTTCAGTCACGGTGGCTGGAGATATGAATCTCATACAAGGGTTAGTGCCAAGCGATATAAGCCTGGTGATAGATGTAAGCAACCTGGGGCCAGGTTTTTATTCTCTCAAGCCCCAGTTAAAGATGCCCAAAGGGGTAGAAATAGTCTCTTTGGAGCCAGAGCGAATTGGCATCACCATCAAATAAGGAAACTATGAGCCTTCCCGTGGTAGCCATCGTGGGCCGACCCAATGTTGGCAAGTCCACCTTATTCAATCGTATCCTGGGACGCCGCACCGCCATTGTCGAGGATAAACCGGGGACTACTCGTGACCGAGTATATGGTCAAGCGCATTGGCAAGAGCGAGACTTTAGCTTGGTGGACACCGGAGGCTTGGATCTGATGCCTACCTCGGATGTCATGCAGCAGGTGAAAGACCAAGTGGAGGTCGCCATCACTGAGGCCGATGTCATCCTCTTTTTAGTTGACGCTAAGGAGGGAGTCGTCCCTAGCGACCAGGAGATAGCTCAGGCCTTACGTCGCAGTGGCAAAAAAGTGATCCTGGTAGTTAATAAGGCAGATAACCCTCAACGCCTCCAGGAAGTCCCTCAATTCTACCAATTGGCGCTGGGCGACCCTATGGCTATTAGCGCCTACCATGGTCTTGAAGTAGGCGATCTACTGGACAAAGTAGTTAAAAGTTTGCCGCCCCAACCATCGGCTGCGGAGGAGCCGCCAGCTATTAAAATTGCTATCGTGGGCCGTCCCAACGTAGGTAAGTCCCTCC
>JACQTR010000148.1 GCA_016210705.1 Chloroflexota bacterium
AGAAAGAGAGTGAACGCTCCAACAAGAGCCGAGCCAGAGAGACCAACGTATGCTACCATGGCTACCACGGTGGCAGCTCCGAAACAGGTCATACATCCGCTGGCGAAGGCTACCCCAGCGACCATCATTTCCAAGGGGTTAGCCGGCCGACGGCGCTGACCTATGCGTGAAAGCACTGGCATCTTGCACACCAGTGGTGCCCGTACCTGGGCCGCCATCCGTAGCGCCAGGAGCACTATCACTACTCCACCTGCGATACCAAGATATCGCTGCCATACATAGAAGCTTGATATATCACCCAGGCGCCCAGCAGCGAACCCGATCAGCCCTCCGGCTATGGTGTAGACGAAGGTGAAGCCTAAAACGAAGAAGATGGCAGCCTTCACCACAGAGGCGCGACGCCGGAGCGAGACGTTGCTGCTGGCCTCATGCACGCTCAAGCCAGCGAGGGATGGGATAAAAAAGGCTGTAAGCTGGAACAGGCAAGGCCACATAGCGGCTATCAGCCCCCCCAAGACCGCCAGGAGCCAGAGCCAAGTGCCCCCAAGGCCCGAGCGATATCCAAGGCCAGCATAGCTTATAGGTAGGTGCCAGGTCATCACTCCCTCTCCTGGTAATGAGAGCTCCATAACTCGATGGCGCAAGCCAGTAGGTGGCTCCGTTGGAAAACGTACCAGTGTGACGCGGTGGTGGGGCGACGTAGTGACTACCTCCACCATGTTAGGCTTATAGGTTTGTCCGTCGAGGCGCATTACAACATCCGGAGGTAAACTCGGCAATTCGGAGCTGTGCAATCTCTCGGTAAGCACAAAAAGTGTGAACTTATCAGGAAGATATCGAGATGTCGCGTCTTTGGGCATAGCTGCTGCAACATACTCTGGAGTTGCGTAAGTACCCTCGATACGAATTCCTTTACGCCCGCCATATTGCATATCATCCCGGGTCCGCGTGAGGCGCTGCGCCAGACCTAAGACTTGAAGCTGTGGAGTGGCTGAATTGGCCGAGCCCGGCAATGCTAGAGGAAGGTGCCAACTGATCACGCTTTCTCCCCCTGATTCAAGAAATAGGGCTAGAGAAAGGGTATGTTCACCTTTGTCCAAGAGTTCCTGACTCATTCCTTCCGACATGTAGAAAAGTAACTGGGATGTTCGGTGGTCGAAAGCATTATTCAGCACAGTGACCTGATATGGTTCAATAGGGTCTCCACCATCCAGGCGCAAGAGGGTCCGCGGTGGTTCGGGAGTTAGACCGACCTCGTGCTGGTGGTCAGCCTCCGCAAGGAAAAATACGATGGTAGACCGTTCGAGGCTGACCTTGGGTACCTCTACCCCCGACGCCTGGAAATAGATGGGAGGCGCGTAGAAGGCTTCCACTTCCGTTCCCCGGGACCCAGAGCTGAAGCGGACTAACAAAGGGAAAAGCTCTTTAATAGCAGGAGAGTTAGGGTCCGACACCTGGCCCCTCTCAAAGGTGCCGTCGCTCAATAAAATGCCGTGTTCATCGCCTCGCACCAGGGTCATTGCCTCCAGCAAAACTAGGGTAGCGGTAACACCTAGCAATGCAATTGCAACCCACTTTAGGCGATGCATTAACACCTGTCTGAACTCTATGTGCCAGAGCAGCAACGCACTAAGGGCCACCGCCGTGCCCAGCTCTAATGTTTTGGACGATATGTCTATTGCTTCTATGACTTCCACGTGGCCAGCGTGAGGCCCAAACAGGGGTACACCCAAGGTACGGGTTATCGAGTAGAAGCCAGCAACCCACAGGTTAAAGGCAATGCCAAAGATAAGATACCAAGGCGCCGTAACAAGACGCCCCTTACGTACCACCAGTCCCATTGCGTAGAAGCCTTGCAAGACCGCCACTACTAGGAAGAACCAACCATATCCCCACCACTCTGTGAAATGCTCGGGGGCGACTGCCAGATGAACGACAGCGGAGCCAAGAGAGAAGAGGACCGCCATGATCCTGAAGGTGGGCGTCCCTAAAGCGACTCGTTGGGACAGCCGACTGGCGTTCATCGCTTCTTACTCACGGCTGTGCAGCCAGGTATCGTAGGTAAGTTGCTACTGCCGTGATCTCGTCATCGTTCAGCTTGATGAAGCCCATCATCGGAACGCCACCTTGAATAGAAGCTCGGATATCGCCCTCATTTTTGCCCCGAATGTTGGCTGCATTCACCTGGGCGGGGCCTTTCCCTTTCCCATCCAACCCGTGGCAATACGCACAACCTACATCGCCAGCCGTTTTTTCAAAAATGAGCTTTCCACGTGTAAGAAGGTCGCTGTTGACTACGTTGCCTTGGCTAGAAGTAGGCGTTAGAGTGGCTGTGGCTACAGGAGCTGGGATAGTTGCTCTGGCAGAGCCACCGCAGCCGAATAGGACGACAAATACAGCAATTCCGATGACTCCTAGCACCAACATACTGCCCGAACCCTTCGTTAGTTTTCTTTTCAATATGGCCTCCTTATTCATCTAGCAACATCCTCTATTGATGGTGCCCCCAGCCAGGCTGGGGGCACCATTACATCGTTATTACCTTGGAGCCGCTGCCGCTGCCTTTTGGACTATAGCAAGCCTAGTTGTGTACATCTCTGGCTGAGGCCCTCCATGGTCAGCTAGCACCTTGCCCGTCCAGTCCGCGTTGTACTGGACAAAGGCGCCTGAGTGGGTGCTAGTCCCACCATTAGGGTTAGGAATTCGGCCCTTTACAGTCCTTGTGGCCAAGTCTAGGACGATGGTGGCGTTACCCGCCATATTGCTCACCCAGAGCTCGTTCACTTTGGGATCAGGGTGAAGCATCCCATGGTCCAGGCTCCTAGCCGAAAGCATGTCGTTAGGATCAAGCAGCGAGATGGGGTTGATAATACCGCGTTTTGTCTGAAAGTTCTTCAGGTCAATAACGCCCACATTTGAGCCGGTATTGTGGCTTCCCTCGCCTTTGCCTATGGTGTAGAGCTCCGACTCATCCCAGTTCATGGCCAGACCGTAGCATCCCGCCACGCCGCAGCTGGTCTTCCCGACCACCTGGTTAGTGGTGGTGTCGATCTTATAAGTCATGCTATTCTCGGCATCGTTCACGTAGAGGAACTTGCCATCTGCCGTATGAGCCATGCCGATAAGATGTTGCCCGATGCCTGGGATGATGGTCACTGCCCACGTGTCCAGGTTTATCTTCGCTAGCCCGCCAACACCTTCCACCTTGTCGGCCCACGCCGCTATCTTTAGACCTACGTACAGGAACTTGCGGGCTGGATCCACTGTCAGGAAGGGATGGCCCATCCAGTAGCCGGTGTCCTCGACGGTGATGGCCTTCACCACCCTGTTGTCATCCTTGGGGTCGATGATGAAGTGTGGGCCGCCATTAGACCCAAACCCGTATTCGAGCACGACGCGGTCCCCTCCTTTGTTATCTACGAACGACATCACATGGTGGAGTCTTTGAACGCGCAAGGAACCCTGAAACATGCTCTCTTGCTTCAAAACCTTATCCAGCTTCAGGGTGCGAGTATTGATGATGAGAGTTACATCCTCGTTCTTCCCATCCACGGTCCGCCCGCCCATAAGATAGGCCCACTTGCCGTCGGGCGACACGCCCACGGTATGTGGGGAGACCTTGTAGTCACCTAGGTTGTAGCTCGCAGATTTGACTACGGCCTTGCTGTAAGCGTCGACGATGTACAGGCCCGCGAACAGGTCTTGTCCATCACTGCCTTTCCCACCTAGGCTGGTAAAATATACTGTGGGGTGGGCCTTCACATCCCAGGCATCGGGACCGCTGGAATCGTACGTAGCGACCAGCTTCAATCCCCCTCGGATGGATTCAGCCGTGTCCCATCCCGTAGGCTGGGCCCCCGCTGGGGCAGGCTGGAGCTGGCCGGCCTGAACTATGTTGATTGGCGCCGTCTCCTTGACTTTTGACTTCGCACACCCCATCAGCAGGCTTGCTAGCACCAAGAAGGCGACAGTCAATAGCACCCATCTTTTCGGCTTGATTTGCCACATAATGCTTTTCTCCTTTTCTATATACGAGCCATAGTACGTAGGGCTCCACATTCATGGGTCCATCATCTCACCTCAGTCCCAATTCGCTATATCGGCCCTTTCAATGGCTGCACTTTATTTCGAGGATGCCTCCTCCCTCGGATAGCCTCCAGGAGCCCAAAAAGATCGGTCTCTACGCAGCGGTGCATCATGTAAACCTCAATCCCTTTTCGATCCAGCTTAAGGGCAATCACCCGCGCCTTGGGGTGCTGGCCGAGCAAGTGGGTGATGATACCCTCACCTAATGAAGGATCGTCCGAGTCCAGTATGATCACCTCGGGGGCCAATTCGCGCAGCTTGGGGCTCGCCTCCGGGTCTTCGGCCGCCACGATAGAGAGCTCCAGGCTGTCCACGCCTTGAAGAAGCCGCCTCACTCCGGCAGACAGGAGGGAACGATTACTCAGCAAAACGACTCGTTTGGCTCGCATTTTATCCCTGGATAATTTGCCTGGTTTAGGATTACTATGCCAGAAGAGGTTGGCGGACTGAACACAGTAAGTAGCGGCTTTAGGCACACAAAAATAGTAGTTATTAGCCCACAAAAACTGGTAGGCTCCGATCTGGGAGCCTACCAGTTTCAGCAGGTGTAAGCTGTAACGACTAGGAGGACACAGGGCCAGGTGGCCTTGAGGTATACCCGTGCTCCAGAGCCCAGGCAACGACCCCAGCCCGATTCCTCACGTGCAACTTGCTGACGATGTTCTTCATATGGTAATTGACCGTGTTCTCAGAGATAAACAGGGTAGAAGCAATCTCTTTATTGGTAGCCCCGCGGGCCACCTGTTCGAGCACTTCGCACTCCCTGTCCGTCAAGCCGCCCTCGTCCTGCTGTCGACGTTGCTCCTGCTTAAGCTGTGCGAACTCCCGGAGAAGCTTCTTGGCCATGCCAGAGGACATCACGGGCTCGCCACGGCTTATGCGACTGAGAAGCTCGGCAAACTGCTCTTCACGCAGGTTTTTCAGAAGGTAGCCTTCGGCGCCGCTTTTGATCGCCTCGAACAGATTCTCCTCATCATCCGATACGGTGAGCATGATAACTTTGGTCTCCGACAGCTCAGCCTTGATCGCACGCGTGGCCTCTAGGCCGTTGGGTCTGGGCATGTTAATATCCATGAAAATGAGGTCGGGATGGAGTTGACGAGCCTTTTCAATGGCTTCCTTTCCGTTTCCTGCCTCACCTACTACCTTTAGCCCCCATGCTTTCAGCAGGCTAGCGAGGCCAGCCCGGAACAGCGCATGATCATCAGCCAGAAGCACTCTCATAGCCCAAGCCCAAGTCTATCTATAGTGGCACACGTACAAGCACTTTCGTGCCCCGTCCCGGCGTCGCGTCAATTTGCAAAGTGCCGCCCACCGCCTCTACGCGCTCCCGCATTGTGTGGAGACCGAAACGCGGCCAACCTGTGGCCGGGAGGCGAGCAAGATCAAACCCCTGACCGTTGTCGGCAATTGTTACCTGAAGGTGGTCGCCGTTACGCTCGAAGGCCAAAAACGCCGTGGTGGCTCTGGAATGCTTCCGAACGTTGGTCAGTGCTTCCTGGACTATCCGCATCAACTGAATTTCAGTGCTCGGTTCCAAGAAAGGGTCTTGGGCGTCCGGAGAAACCTCTACCTCCACCTTTATACCGGACATTTCCACAAACCGCTCTACGTACTCCATCAGGGCGGAGATCAATCCCTCTTGCCGGTGGGCCGCTGTCCTCAGCGACAGGATTCCTTCCCTGACATCGGCGTATAGGTCGCGGGCTATATCCTGCATCTTTGCAAGCTCTTCTTGCGCTTGAACCAACTCCCTGCTAGAGATGAATTTGTTTAATGCTATGGTTTGGGTGTTGATGTAGCCAAGAAGCTGGGCCATGCCGTCGTGCATTTCCCTGGCGATCCGCTCTCGCTCCTGGAGCACTGCTAGGTCCTGGACTTGCCGGTATAGACGCGCATTCTCTACCGCCAGGGCCAGCCACTCACCAACGCTTTCCAACAGGTGTATCTCACGCTGCCCTTTGAAGGCATCCCCGGAAAAAGCCGCTACCGCCATTACCCCAACCAGCTTGTTCTGATAGCAGATAGGCAATGCACAGAAGGCCCTGAAGCCCGCTTCAGCCACCTTTTGCCGCAAGAAGCGACCATCGGACGTAAGATCATGGATCAGAATGGGCTCTTTGCTTTGCGCCACCAAGCCCGGTATCCCTTCTCCTACTGAGAATCGAGTCCGCTCCATAAAAGGGTCGCGGTGCGCCCCACGATGGCACCGCATGACGATATCTCCATCACCCTCCGCTAGCCAGATTTCCGCCGCGTCAGTGCTCGTCACCTCAAGGACGGTGTCAAGCGACGCGCTAAGCAACTCGTCCAACTGAATAGAGGAGGTAGCCACCTTGCCCACAGCAAGCAACGCACCGAGTTCCCTGTTCTGGAGCAATGATTGCTCGTATAGGTTGGCGTTTCTTATGGCCATTCCGAGCTGACCCCCAATGCCTTCGAGGAACTCTCGGTCAGCCCCAGAGAAGTGCCGTTCCTCTCGTGTGCCTATAGCCAAGATGCCGTTGACTTCACCTTCAAACTTCAACGGGACACTGATGCCAGACGGAATACCCTCTTGTTGAGCCCTCTCCACAACGCTAGGGTCTTCGAATACTCGGTCAAAGAGAGTGGGATGACCTGTAACGGCCGATTCCAATACGATGGGATCGCTTCCGATCTTGGCCCAGTAGACTGGCTGGCCCGTACGCACCACTTCGGAGGCCACGGGATCGTCTCTCAGCTTGGCTCGACTAATCCTCCGTACCAGCTCCTGGGAGAAACCTTGGTAAGACACGACAGAGTGTTCCTCCCTCTCCAAATCAATGAGACAAATGAGCCCGGCGTCTACCCTCATATTGGAGAGGACCAGGCTGAGGCTTGTCTCAAGGAGTTCCTCAAGCCGCAACTTGGCCGCCGCTGTTTTGGCGATGTCGTTCAACGCTGACAGTTGCCGATTCTTGTGAATGACTTTCTGTTGGAGCCTGTCAGTTAGGGCGAAGATGCCCAAAGAGAAGGTAACGATCGCGGTGATGAGGACCGCGTAGGTTCCGATGAACCCGGGAACGGAGTGAAGAGCATCGGCAAAGACGGTGTGTCTCAGGATATCGAGACCCACCAAGAAGAGGATAGGCAGAACCACCGCTACCCATCTCAGCACGTTCGTGTCCGAGCGTGATCTTACCTTCGGCTCGTTGACTTCAGCGCTCACATGAGTTTTCGCTTTTCCGCCTATTCCAACCCATTTGATTATATCAGAAAGGATACGCCTTAACCTACCCAATCGCCATAGTATCCACCTACCAAAGTTGGTAGGGAGCGAAAAGAGAGTATGATTAGCGAGCCTCGAGACCGATCAGCGTTCAGTTATAAGCTCTATTTAGGAGGCTGGTGGGCGATACAGGACTTGAACCTGTGACCTTCTGTGTGTAAAGCATATACGCCTAAGCGCTGTAGCTCAGGCGGGAAAGGGCGAGCGAAAGGCGTCCAGTTATCATCTGAAAAACCTCTCGAATAATCGGCTAGCGTCACGTCAAGGTACTTATCTATGCTCATACCAGATTCAACACAAAAGAGAAGAACTCCTAGTGCTTCTCTAAGATCTTATGCTTGACTCCGTCCTCCAGGGCAGTCCATGGTAGCAAAGCGCACTTGATGCGAATGGGATACCTGCGTATCTCTGAGAGGACTTTCAGCTCACCTAGGCGCTTCAGTTCCTCCTCTGTTAGGTCCTTGCCCTGCATCATGTCTCTGAATAGCTTGGATAGCGCGATAGCTTGCCCCAAGCTATTGTTCTTCAAAAGCACCATCATCATTGATGCTGAGGCCTGGGAGATAGAGCAGCCCTGGCCCTCGAACCCAACCTGGCTCAGTTTCCCGTCCTGAAGTTTGAGTTGAACTGTGACTTTGTCACCGCAGAAGACATTATGGGCCTCAGCTTGAATGTCGGGATCAAAGAGCCGTTTCCGGTGACGGGGACGATGATAGTGATCCAAGAGGAGTTCCTGATAAATGTCGTCTAATTCTAGAAAGACGTTCCGAGAGGAGTTCTCATCTGCTACGCGTTTTGGTTCCATTTTTAGTGCCTCTGCTGCCCAAGAGCGCGCTTTCATGACCCCTGAGGAAAGTCAAGCGCCGAGTTCCCGTGCCTGCTGTGGTGCTGAGCGAAGTAGGAGATCGCCTTCTTGATGTTCTCAACTAGAAGATCGACCTCTATGTTAGTATTGTAAACGTAGAAGCTGGCTCTGGCTGTCG
>JACQTR010000143.1 GCA_016210705.1 Chloroflexota bacterium
AAGACGGTGAGCACTTCGGCGGCTCGGGTGACGGGGCGGCGCCATTCGGCCTGGGCCAACCTTAAAATGGAGGAAATCATGACGCCAGCGTGGCTGATTCCCACCCAGAAAACGAAGTTGGTGATAAAAAAGGCCCACATAACGGGACGGTTGAGGCCTGTGACCCCCAAGCCCCGGTTTACTAGCCAACCGAAGGCCACGATTCCGGCCAACAGTACCAAGGATAAAAAGCCCACCGCAGGCCAGTACCAAGGAGGGGTGCCGAAAACAGGGCTTAGTAGGTCTCTATTAATCTGGTGCTCGCTAAAAGCCTCTTCCCCCTCTGTGCCTTTGCCTTGTCTGGCCAAAACCCGCACTTTTAGGCGTAAAAAAGACCGTTCCACTTTTAGATGCTCGCCCTCCGTAACCGCCCAGAGAGAAAGGGAGGGCATCAACCGAGTAGCCAAAATATAGATCAAAACCGCTCCCGCTATTCCACCCACCAAAATGGCCATGTCTGAGATTTGGGGCCAATGAGTTGGGGGTAGCTCTTCTAAGGCTCCTTTAACCGAGAAACTTGCTGCAAAGATTCGTATTCTATCAAATAAGGTTCCCAGAAGGATCATGCTGGCTGCCAAGGTCGGGCCCCAGATACTTCGACGAATGGGGTTCCACAAAAGGAGAAGAAAGGGTCCCAAAAAATTGAGGGCGAAGGCTGAGTAGAAGGCTAGCTGATAAGGGCCGACCATGAACAACTCTAAAAGTAGCCGCTCCTCCGGCCGTCGCCCGTACCAAAAGATGATAAAACCGGACCACCAAAAGTAAAACCAGATTAGGGTAACGGCCAGTAGGATTCGGCCCAAGCACCAAAACTGGTCACGTCCCAATGCCGTCTTTAATCCACCCAACCGGCGCAGTAGAAATAGGGCGACTATGACTACGGCTAGTCCCCCTTGAAAGCCACTCACCGCGTGGTAGGCGGGGAAGAGGGAGTCCTTCCATTCCGGTACTAGGCTGAGGGCGAAATCGGAGCTTATAAGGGTGTGCAGGAGGATGACACCCATGAAGTAGAAAGCGCCTAAAAGAAGAAGGCTGGTTTTGAGCCATCGCCATTGCTGAGGGGAGCCCCGCCAGGAGAGAGCCAGTCGGCCCCAAAGACGGCCTTTCCCCCCAGAGTCTCGATCCCGGGCGGCGGCCCAATCCGGCAAGGCGTTTACATAAAGGAGGGCCAGGCCGCTAAAAACCACTGCCCCTAAAATCAGAGTATCCCAAAGATGGGGCGCTAGAGGCCACTCGAACCATATGCTTTGCCGTCCCTTGGCGGATGGAATTAGTCGGAGAAGGGGAATGAACCAGAGGAGGTTTAATATCCCCACCACGGCGAAGAGTTCCGAGGCACGAGCCAAGGGTCGAGGCCAGTGGGCTTCGGTGAAACGCAGGCCCACCGAGACTAGCGGAGCCATTTGGAAAGTAGTGATGAGATAGGAGAAGACAGCCGCATAATAACCCCACCTGGTTCTGTCGGCGAAACCATCGCTGAGACGTACCAGAAAGCCGATAATGCCCAAAGCAAATAGGATACCCAGAACAGCCACCACCAGCCAGAAGAGGCGACTACCCCGCCAGAGGGCACCAAATGCCTCCTGAGCCAGGTCTGGGTTGGCGCCAATGGCCACTTCTGGGGATGTATCCCTATTCATCTCCTAGTACTCCACTTTCTTTAAGTAGACTACGTTGGGGTCGGTTCCCAGGTCGGCCAGAAGTCGATAGCTGCGTTTGTCTTGGGCAAGGCGATACACTCGGCTGGCGGTGTCTTTAATATTGCCGAAGATTAGGGCGCTGGGGGGGCAGGCTTGAACGCAGGCCGGCATGATATCACCGTCCCTTATCTGCCTGCCTTCCCGTTGGGCTCGTCGTTTGCCCTGGTTTATGCGCTGGACGCAGAAAGAACATTTTTCTATAATTCCTCGGTAGCGCACCGTGACATTGGGGTTGAGTTGATTGTGCATACGAGAAGGCCACTGGGGCTGCCAAAAGTTGAAGAAACGGACTTGATAGGGGCAGTTGTTGGCACAGAATCGGGTGCCAATGCAACGGGGATAGGTCTGGACGTTTAACCCTTCCTCATTATGGTGGGTGGCGTAGACGGGGCAAACGGGCTCACAGGGAGCATTATTACAGTGTTGGCATAGGATGGGGATGAAGTGGGCTCGTCCCTGGGGGAACTCTCCGTCCCAATAACGCTCGACTCTTATCCATTCCATAACTCGATGCTGATGAAAACGGTCTTCTGTGTTGAAGGATATGTTATTTTCGGCCTGGCACGCCACCACACATGCTTGACAGCCGGTGCAACGATCTAAATCTATTACCATCGTCCATTTATAGAGACTATACTGTTCTGGCATAGATACCTCCTAGGGTGTGCTAGGATTAGCCTTGATGGTTTGGATTATGGGCTCGTCTTCAAGTTGGATGGCTGAAACTACGCCCTCAAATTTTGGCAGAGGCGATCGGCGTCCCGTTTTCCGCAGTCGGATCCGGGTGGCCGCCCAAGCCAGGGCCCCAGTCTCACCATCAGTTAAGGGGGCTAAAATGGCTAGGGGGTTCGTCCCCCGGCCTTTGGAATAGCGATCTCCAGCCCAATACCCTTGACCCACCGGCATTCCTATCACACCAGGGGGCATCAAGGGATGGAGGTATAAGGCAGCCTCCAAACTTCCATAGGGCGATTCTATTATCATCACGTCCCCTTCCTGCAGGCCTTGCTCTCGAGCGCTTTGCGCGTTCATCTCTACCCAGGTGGTCCAAGCCACGGTGGTCAGGGGGTCTGGGGTGGCCTGCAGCCAGGGCAGGTGGCCCCCTCGACCATCGTATAGAGCGTTAGAGAGGAAAGGGATGAGATTATAAGGGTAGTCATTAGCCTCGCCAGCGAAGGATGCGGGTTCAGGCTGGGGTAAGGGTGGTGGCTCCCCTTGGCTGCCGATACGTTCCTGGAGGTTCCACGAGCCACCTTGCTGGAGAAGGCTTTGCCAAAATTCGGTAAATGAGGCTCGCCGTTGACTTTCCGCGCTCGCCTGGTAGAGGTTGCGGACGCCGTCTTGAAGCGCCTCACGAAAAGAGGTCCAAGGTAGGGCATTTTTTACCTCTGGCCCCAGCCCTTGAGCTAGAGCCAAGATAATGTCGGCAAAGGCCTTAGTATCTCCAACTGGATATACGGTAGGCTGTCGCAGCCCTAACACTTTGTAGCCAGGCCCGGGATCGGGGATGTCATCGCCCCAGTCCTCTAGGCCAGCGGGTGTAGGTAAAATAAGGTTGGCTTGAGCCGATGTTTCGTCCAAAAAACTGGCAAAGCTGACGATGAAGGGCACCTGCGTTAGAGCCTGAGAGAGGTTGATGGAGGAGGGCAGCCCGTAGGCCAGGTTGGCCTTATGGATTAGGAGAAGGTTCAGAGGCTTTTTCTGGCTCAGCAGATCCCCTACCAGATCTCGCCACTGAGCAAAGGGAGCGGCCTGAAGGGGTTGGGTTTCCGGAGAAGGGTTGGGATTGAAAAAGAGGCCGCCTTTTTGGCCTATGGAACCTACCAAATAGTTAAGAGCAAAAATAGCCTTCATATTGAATAGGCCATTGGTGTGGGCGCTTGCTCCGCCACCTAGGGCCAAGCTGGGACGCTGGCGGGCAAAGTCTCGAGCCACTGATCGGATGACCTCGGCCGTTACCCCGGTGGTCTCTTGAACCCGCTCCGGCCGAAATTCTTCCAGAGCCTTGGCTCCAGCGCCTCTGGTGAAAGCTTGAATGACATTGGAATCAACTAACCCCTCAGCAACGATAACCTGGGCCAGGCTCAAGGCCAGTAAGCCCTCTGTTCCTGGCCGATTGGCAATCCAACGATCGGCGTTAGCGGCGGTGAGGGAAAAACGGGGCTCTATTTGAACTAAGGTCCCCCGGCCCCGGTCTCCCTGCCGAAACTCTCCGTAGCCTTTGGCGTAACGCACTGGGGAGAGCCAAGTAGAAAGGAAGTCGGCGCCGAAGGAGATAATGTAGTTGGCGGAGGCGATGTCCCACTCTGGAATGACGTCTTGGCCCAGAGTTTGGTTTAAAGCAGCCCGTAGAACCACGTCCTCTAAAGGTTCATAGGCCATATAGCGGCCGCCATAAGCTTCCATGAACCTTCTTGTCACCAGAGCCATACGTCCCCGTAGAGGCTGAGTGGCCAGGAGTACGGTGTCGGCTCGGCCGTTGGCTCGGAGCTGGGCCAGGCGTTGGGTTACCTCACCTAGGGCCTCATCCCAGGTTATTTCAGCGAAGTTCCCTGAGCCCCGCTGGCCCTTTTGCAGCCAAGGTTGAGTGATCCGATCGGGGTGATAAAGCTCCTGTAGCTCGGCTTGTCCCCTTGGGCAAATTTTTCCTTCATTTATGGGGTAAAGAGGGTTGCCCTCAACTTTAACGGCCCGGCCCTCCACTACTCGCACCACGATGCCACATTGAGCCGGACACTGAGAGCACAGAGTAGCGTACCAGTTGTCAGTCCCGGTGACTAAGTCTTCCGGAGTTTGGTGGGGGCTTTGGGCGAGAAGCTCCACCTTTGAGAAGGTGCACGAGCCTAGAAGACTAGCGCCCAGAGTAGAGAGCCCTGCTATTTTGATGAATTGGCGCCGACTGAGTTCCGGCAAGGCTTACCTCCTAATAATGACAAGTGGAGCACTCAGTGGGTGCATTTTTCGCCCGGTGACAGCTCAAACAATCCTTCATTTTCAAACTGCGTATCTTGTGTATCTTAGCCATGCCTTCTACTTGACCATGGCAGGTGGAGCAGGTAACTCCGGCTAAAGAGTGGGCCTGGTGATCAAAATGTACGTGATCGGGCAGGCGGTTGATCCGCAGCCAATTGATGGGTTGTCCTGCCTCCCAGGCTGCTACCACTTTTTCTACCTCAGGATTCCCTTTGCCTATTACTCGATGGCAGAACATGCACTGCTCTACCGAGGGGAACTCAGCGGCAGGATTGGTGGCGGCGCCTCGATGGCAAAAAAGGCAACTTACCCCTAAAGCTCCGGCATGGAGGGAGTGGGGAAAATCCACAGGTTGCGAGGGAATCTCGGCAAAACCCCTGGATACCCAAAAATAACCAACGGCGCTGCCTATACCCACCAAAATAGCTAACAAAGCTAGCCCCATCGCTAGCCTTTTCCGGGTAAGCCCAGCTATTAACCGAGTGGCTAAGGAAATAATGGGGGTTAGAATTAACACTGCCCCCAATAGGAAGAGAGCGGCAATAAATCCCAAAGCCTTAGTCACAGAGCGCATTATTAATAACGACCTCTCCTAAACTAGGCTATTTAGTCCTGGCTATATCCAAAATCTAGGGTATGAATCCAGCACCTGTATGGCTAGGTCAATAAATCTGACCAGTGCCAGCCCAGCCATTGTCAAGGCAACTAGGGATGCCAGATATAACCAAGGGCGCACCTTCAGTGTTCTTTTAGAGGTGTGTCCTGAAATGACCAAAGAGGGTAAAATAGCTTGTGCTAGGAGAATGGCACCCAGAAAAGCCGTGCCGGAACCTAAAAAAAGCCATAGAAAACCAATGGCTTCTGTTATCTGGCTCCAATTGGCATTAGTAAGGGGTTCCGGATCCATTTTTAAGCTCCTATACCCCTTAATTGCTGACGGCGGCAATAATACCAAATAATGATGGCCTTTGGCAAGGGTCAAAGTAGCCGAGATTTGATACGCTTATTTACGGGCTGACCATCTCGGCGTAGGATATGGAGGAAGGCATTAAGATTGAGGTGATGAATATAGCAGAAGAGTATGAGCCAGGGCTCATCGCACGGAGTAAGGCAGGGGATACAGCCGCTTTCAACCAGCTGGTGGAGATATACCAAAGTCGGGTCTATAATCTGGTGCTACGTATGTTAGGTAGGGCGGAGGTCGCCGAGGATGTTACCCAGGATACCTTTACCGCTGCCTACAAAAGCCTTCACAGCTTCCGGGGGCCTAATTTCCGTGCCTGGTTGCTGCGCATAGCCAGCAACGCCTGCCGCGACCGACTGCGCTCCCAGAGGCGCCACCCCGAGCTCTCTCTGGACGCTCTACTCCTCGACCCGGGAAATCCTCTCCACCTTCCAGACTCCAGGGAAACGCCTGAGGAATATGTCCTAAGACAAGAGCTGGGACGAAATATCCAGGAGGGTTTGGCCAGCCTCCCCCCTGACCAGCGCTTGGTGGTGATACTATCGGATATCCAGGGCCTAAGCTATGAGGAGATTGCCCAGATCACCCGCAGCCCCTTGGGGACGGTGAAGTCCCGCCTCAGCCGAGGGAGAGAGCACTTAGCCCGCTATTTGGCCAGCTATCAGGAACTTTTCCAGGGGAAAACTCGTCCCCATAAATAGGGAAGAGGAGTCCGATCATGCTTAAAAGATGGAGAAAAAATCAGCATCAGAGAGTTCTTCAGTTGCTTTCCGAATATATAGACGGGCGCCTGAGCCGGGAAAAGGTGCTCATGGTAGAGGAACATACCCAAAAGTGTGCGTCCTGTCGCCAGTATCTGGAGTCCCTTCGCACCACAGTGGCCCTACTCCATCGAGTGGCGGATGTGGAGCCACCGCGTTCTTTTGCCCTGTCGGAAACAGAGGCATCGGCACCTAGTTCTAGCTTAGCTCGCCTTCAGCCCAAGGCCTTGCGCTGGGCTACCGCCTTTACTGCTTTTCTTCTTGTCCTTGTCTTTGCCGGCGATTCGTTACATTTGTTCGAGACTAAGTCCAAGGCCCCCCAAGAAGAGGCGCTACGTACAGAGACAGGAATGGCAGCACCGACTCCCCAAACGATGGCAGCGCCTCAGGAGAGACCCCCGGCGGCGATGAGCGAAAAAGGGGACGTTGCCCAGGGAGAGGCCGGCTTTACGACGCCCACGGCAACTCCTAGCCCTACGGCGACAGCTCAACCTACGCCTTCAGCTCCACAGGAGGAGACACCACCAAGTCCCCAGGCTAAGCCCGAGGCTAGGGGCCGGGCCTTTCCTGTGCGGTCCCTGGAGGTGGCCCTGGCGGCGCTGGTGGTTTTATTGGGCGGAGCCTACCTGTGGGCGAGGCAGAGGTCTTAGCCTGATGACTGGCTATGTGCCTTTCCTGAGCTCAGCGATACGTTCCTCCACCCCTTTGGCCTCTGTTTGGAGGTCTTTTAAATACTCCTCGAGGTTGAGTATGACCTCCTCCCTGGTGGGAAAGCGCCGGTACCCATAGCTTGGGGCTTGGCGGCCCCAGGGATGGTGCCATCCACCCCTTGGGACATGGTGAGCAGGATGCCCGCAGCCGCAGCCGCCGCCCGGTCCGCTTTCGCTGTAGCCTCTCCAACCACGATGTTCTCCACACGACATTTTTGTTACCTCCTGTTCTGATATTTCCTGGTGTCAGTGTCGTGGACTGACTGCCTTGAACCCCTCGGCAAAGGCCATATTGTGTTCCAGTCCCGCTTGCTTTGCCCACTCCCTCACTCTTGCCACCATGGCTTCCCCAGAGTGGCTGACCTGGCTCTTGTGCTGCCGTATGGCTTCTATCTTTGCGTCAATGGTGGCCGTGACGTCTACCCAGTAATCAGGATTGTCCGTCTGAAATAGATAGACCTCGCCGACTGTATGAGGGGCCATACCCTCCCTGTACATCTGATTTCCCGCTACCACGATAGCAGCTAGAGCCGTGAACCCGACAGCGCGATGGTCAGGATGAATACGATAGCGGGTCCAAGGATCATGAGTCATCAGTATCGCTGGCTTGAACTGTCGGATAAGGCCAGCCACCTCTTTGCGAAAGGCGAGGGTTTCTTGCAGTTCACAGTCCTCCTGCAGCAGAAAAGTCGTGCTAGCAACCCCGAGGATCTCTGCTGCGGCTCGCTGCTCTCTTTCCCTGATTTCTCCAAGTAACTGCGTTGTCATCCTCGGATCGTTACTTCCCCTGTTTCCGCTAGTGCACAAAACGTAGTGAATTTCTCGTCCCTCGCTGGCCCACCGGGCTATGGTGCCACCGCTGCTAATGTCGGCATCATCGGGATGAGCCGCTATCACTAGGACACGCACTGTCTCCGTCGGTGTCTCAGTCATCGTTCCCCCTTACTTCCATAGGCAAACGTCCGTTCGCCCGTGCGTCATGCGCGAAGTCTAGCCAGCCGGAGCCATGATGAAATCTACTCCCGGGGCAGCCAGTGCTTGCGCCCAGTAGCGGGCCAGCGTGGCCCGGTTTAGCCGATAGTGCACGAAGTAGCCCCGGCGCTCATCAATCACCAGGTCGACGGCCCGTAGCACGGCTAGGTGCTGCGAGACCGCTGACTGGGAGACACCCAGCGCAGCAGCCAAGGCGTTCACACAGAATGCCTCCTCGGGCTTCAAATCGGCGAGCATTTTCACCAGCCGAAGCCGGGTCTCATTAGAGAGTGCCTTGAATACCTTTGCCAGTTCCCTGATTTTGTCCATGGTGTCTATCTATATAAGCTTCTGCTAATATACTGTAACAGATTCTCCCTGATATTGTCAATAGTTCAAATTGCCTCATAAATTCTGCCACCGGAAAGGCATCGTTGCCTCGCGAAATATGTTACACAAGGAGGAGACGATGACACGAGGCAGCGCGATGGCCCAAGGATATTTCCTCCCTGGGCCATTGCTCTTTTGACTCTGGCCGTGATCTAGTGGAACAGGTGGCGAACCCATCGCCACAGGCGGCTCAGAAGGCTGTCTTCGCTACCCTCCTGGTTAAGGCCGATGTCCGGGGCGGTGGGAGTGGCCGAAGGCTCCAGTTGGGGAGATGAACCATCGGCCACCACCTCGTAGGCCTGGCTGTCCACCACGATTACCTTGTCCCCCAGGGCAAAGTAGCGTCCCAAATCCGGCCGCTGGGATAGGATTTCGAAGTAATCTTCACTGCCGAAGACTAATTTTTTGGTCTTTTCCCCAGGGCGATAGGTGGTATCCTTCCAGATGCCGTCTTCCAGAATAAAGGTCTTGGCTCCAACAGCCTTGATGCTCTTGGTCGATGGCTCGGCGGCCACCGTGGATTCTCGGAGTCCCTGGAGGGCCTCGCTCTTCTCCACTGCCCCACTCCCCGATACCGGCGCTGGCGTCATCGCGCGCCCGTAAAGATCCTCCTGAGCCTTTCTTCTACCCTCGGGGGTCAGTATATGAGGCTCCTCCACCAAAAAGGAGGTATAGGGGGTAACGATCCCGTAGCGAGTAGCTAGCTCCACTATCTCGTCGACCACCTGCCGTTGGGGCCCTCCCCATCGGATTTGCTCAAGCAGATAGCCTACCTTGCGCAGGGCCCAAAGGCGAGGGACAAAATCGTTCTCTTCGGCCTCCTTGGGGAAATTTTGGATGTATTTATAGGTCTGGGTCTTCCCATTGACCTGGCCGCGCAGGGTTATCCTTGTCTGACCACTACCCTGGTAACGGCCCGCCACAACTAGCTGGCTGCCCAAAAAGAGATCGGGAAAGGGTCGTGGGTAGATGTCTGATACCTTGATATCGCCAAAATCTAGTTCCAATCCGGACAAAACAGGCGTCTGAATTTGGGTATAGAGCTGAGAGACCTCCTCATCTACCCGCTCTCCGGGCCTAACATAGCGGCTGACACCTCCGTAAGCCTGGGCCAGGGCATCCAAGAGTAAGGTATTGACATCATCGCCTACTCCGAAAGCAAAGATACGCGCTGTAGGGCCTGCGGCCTCAGCAACGTTGGCCAGAATCTTCTTAGCATCGGTGACCCCCGAAGTGGGCAGGCCATCGGTGAGAAAGAGGACGATGTGGGGTCGTTCTGGATCTGCCTTGGCGATGGCCCTTAACAAAGCATCGTTTATGTTAGTACCGCCGGCCGCCGCCAGCGAGGCTACAAACTCCAAGGCTCTGGTGGTCTCCTGGGCCGATCGAAGTTCTTGAGCGTAGGATTCGATTGTAGTATTAAAGGCGATGATGTTGAAGCGATCCTCGGCGTTGAGGTGGGATAGGACAAAGCGTAGGGCTTCCTTGGCCTGGGTCAGTTTCTCCCCTTTCATGCTGCCTGAAGTGTCTATTACCATGACCACGTCTTTGGCCACCACTTGCTCCTCCTCTACCTCGGAGCCGGGTGCCACTAGGAGCAAGAAATAGCCATCCTCCCCTTCAGAGCGATGAGTGAGTATATTTAGGCCCAGTTCTTGTTTGGACATCGTATATATCAGTTCGAAGTCCTTTTGTGGCTGAACATTGCTGGCCTCATAGCTTACTTTGGCATGATGGTCATCGGGACGGCTGATGGCCACCTCATGGCTAGGAGAATAGATGGCCTTTATGGCTTCCTTGGATGTAATATCGACATTTATAGTAACCTCTCGCAAGGGTCGAGGCGAAAATCGTTCAGTGTTCAATGGGTAAAGGTAGCGCACCAAGCCCTTATCCTGGGCAAGCACCTGGGAGTACTCTAGCTCGATGCGTTTTTCCCCATGGGCCGGGATGGGGAAGACCCGGGCCTGGAAGGCCCCTCGGCCTACGTACTCCAGAAGGGCCGGGTCTTGCCGCGAACGCACTATGTCCTCATAGATGCGCCGTGCTTTGTCTTTGTCCAGGACTTGACCCGACAAAGGCTTGCCGTCCACATACATGGTGAAGTTGGAGATGGCAGCGTCGCTAGGAAGAGGGAAGATGTAGGTTCCCTCAAGTTCTAAGTCGCTGTCATTGATAAAGACCTGGTCGATGCGGGTGGTTGCCACCTGGTTATCGATGGTTACCTTGACTCGATGGTACTTTATATCGAGAAAAGGGACGATGATGGGTTTCTCCGGCGGCGGGTGGGGGATTATTACGCCGTCGGCCCGGGCCGACCGACTAGGGAGCAACATAACGGCTAGGACGAGGGCGACTAATAAGCTAGGAAAGAACTTCATGGCATGCCTCCTCTGATGAAGTATTTTTGTCTTCTTCACTATAGAGACGTTCATATTTAGCGTAATGTTCCTACTTTGTGTCAGTGTTTATTTTCATACCGTTTTCTTACCTTTTTATAACCCCTTCTTACGCTTGATGACTAGAATCCTACGCTTCAGTTTAGTAGTATAGACGGCATTATGGGGCAAGATGATACTGGAGAATGGAGGTTATGATTATGGCCAGCCGAGCAAAGCGACCACTCCTCAGATGGTTAGCCTTTTTAGGTGTTGTGGCACTTGTTTTCACGCTGACGGGTGTGGCATGGGGTCAGGGCATCGAATGGGTCCGCCAGTTCGGATTCGGAACGGATACGGCTGACCGGGCTCGGGGGGTCTCCGTAGACGCCTCAGGCGTGTATGTGACAGGGTCAACAAGCGAATTGATGGCACCTGGCGATGCCTTCGTGCGCAAGTATGACGCCAGTGGCGGAGAAGTATGGACGCGCCAATTTGGAACCGATAGCTCTGATGAGGCTTTGGCCATCTCCATCGACTCAACAGGGATATACGTGGCCGGCTACACAGATGGCACGCTGCCGGATCAGACCTCACCCGGCGGCGGCGACGCCTTTGTGCGCAAATATGACGCCAATGGCACCGAGGGATGGACGCGCCAGTTCGGGACCTCAAGGTACGACGCCGCTTGTGGGATCTCTGTCAACCCCACGGGCGTGTACGTGGCCGGGTCAACAAACGGCACGTTGGCGGGCCAGACCAATGCAGGGTTCATTGACGCCTTTGTGCGCAAATACGACGGCGATGGCAACGAGTTGTGGACCCGCCAGTTCGGAACCTCAGACAACGACTTCGCTTGCGGCATCGCTGGCGACTCCACGGGCGTGTACGTGGCCGGGTATACACAAGGTGATTTCCCGGGCCAGACCAGCGTGGGGGGCCTTGACGCCTTTGTGCGCAAATATGACGCCGCTGGTAACGAGATGTGGACCCGCCAGTTCGGAAACTCCTTAGGTCTTGGCATTTCCATCGACTCAACAGGGATATACGTGGCCGGCTACACAGGTGGCACGCTGCCGGGTCAGACCCCAGCCGGCGGAGTCGACGCCTTTGTGCGCAAATATGACGCCGCTGGTAACGAGATGTGGACCCGCCAGTTCGGGACCTCAGACTTTGACAGTGCAAATACGATTTTCGTCGACTCCACAGGCATATATGTGGCTGGGAATACAGCCGGCGCCTTCCCGGGCCAGACCAACGCAGGGGGCGTTGACGCCTTTGTCCGCAGGTACGACGCCAATGGCACCGAGGGATGGAGCCGCCAAGGCGGATCATCCTTGGATGACCGCGCGTTCGGGATCGCCGCCTATTCAACAGGGAGCGTGTGGAGCGTGTACGTGGCCGGGGAGACAGAGGACGTGCTGCCGGGTCAGACGTCCGCCGGCGGCCTCGACGCCTTTGTTGCCAAAATAACGGAGGATCCTGACCTTGACGGTGTCTTGGACGACGTGGATAACTGTCCTCTGGTTTCCAACCCTGGACAGGAGGACAACGATAGCGACGGACAGGGGGATGCCTGTGACCTCGACGATGATAACGATGGTGTGCCTGACGTCAGCGACAACTGCATAGCTACGCCTAACCCAGCACAAGAGGACAATGATGGTGACGGGCAGGGGGATGCCTGTGACCCCGACGATGATAACGATGGTGTGCTGGACGGAGCCGACGTTTGCCCTCTCGTGCCACCCACCGGTGGGCTTGACGCCGACGGGAACGGCTGCACCGACACCATCGCTGGATTGAAAACAATCGTCGAAGGGCTATCAATTCCACTGAGCCGACAGCAGGGCCTTCTCCGAAAGCTGGATGAGGCTCAGAAGGCTTTGGATAGAGGAAATCCCCAAGTGGCCGAGAACAAGCTCCAGGACTTTATCTCCCAAGTGGAAGGACTCCGAGATACCGTTCTCACCAATGAGCTGGCAAATCTTCTTGTGACGTATGCCAATAACCTAATCCTGCTCATATAAAATAATCGCTATCTTCGGTGCCTTCGACCGTCGGGTTGCGTCTACACTGGTGCATCGGTCGTAGGGATTGATGCGATAGATTCACCCTTAAGCAACTAGCCGTGTCCCCACACCGGTGGTTCTAATTCCGCGATATCCCTATTTAATCATTATCAGATCGCTAGTTACATACCTTTTCCACCATTGAAGAGGATTCCTTCTTGGCTAAAGGTTCCCTTGTTTCCTATCGGCGACGGGTTCTGGTAAAATAGGAAGACTGAGTTACCTATGGCGAGAGACAGAAGATAGGATGATAGTCCAGACCTATGGCTTGACCAAATATTATGGCAAGACGTGCGGGGTCGAAGACCTAGACCTGAGCATAAAGGAAGGGGAGATCTTCGGCTATTTGGGCCCCAACGGCTCGGGAAAGACCACCACCCTGCGCCTTCTCCTTGACCTTATTCGGCCTACTCGGGGGCGAGCTGAGATCTTCGGACTGGATACGCGCCGCTACTCCCGCCCCATCCGACAGCGCCTGGGATACGTTCCCGGCGATGTTGCCTTCTACGAAGGGATGACCGGCGACGAGCTACTGGGCTTGATAGGCCACCTCCACCAAGGCAACGCCATGAAGCGCGAGAAGGAATTGGCGGAACGGCTAGACATCGATCTAAGGCATAAGATCAAGACCTACTCCAAAGGTACCAAGCAGAAGCTGGCCATTATCCAAGCCCTGATGGGCGACCCCGACCTCCTCATCCTCGA
>JACQTR010000145.1 GCA_016210705.1 Chloroflexota bacterium
AGCGGATGTGGGCGCGCAGGGAGGGGGGCATGGCCTCTATAGGGGTGAAGAGCCGAGGGAAGATGCTGGCGTAGGTTTGGAGGATGGGATCGGTCGGGTCGGCGATATAAAAGGTGGTGGTGCCATAATAAGCATCGATGACCACCTTGACGCTATTGCGGATATAATTGAGGCCCCCCGAAGGTTCGGAGTAAGGGTACTTGTTGGCAGTAGTGTACGCGTCTTGGATCCAAAAGAGCCGCCCGCTATCCACGACCAGGTAGGGGTCGCTGTCCAGGGTCAGGAAGGGGGCGATGTGGCGCACCCGCTCCTGGATCTGGCGATTATAAAGTAGGCGGCTCTGGCTAGTGATTTGATCGCTGATGAGGATATTAACATCCCCAAATTGCCAGGAGTAGGCCAGCTTCCGCCAAAAGGAACTGAGCTTTACCCCCTGCTCCCCTTGATAGCGAGTGTAAACGTTTCCATCCCCTCTGGGGTAATCAAACTCTTCGGTTTTGGTGTTGACGATGACATAATTGGTGTTAGTTTCGCCATAGTAAATCTCGGGCCGCTGGATGGAGGGCGACCCCGCCGGTGGTATGTCTTTAATAAATAAGCGGGGCTGGCCTTCAGCTTCAGTGGTGACCTCGTTCACCGGGCTCATGGTTGCTCCATAACCATGGGTAAATTGGAGGTATCGGTTAACCCAGGTCTGAGCCGCCACTGACAATTTCTCAGGTGATAGCTCCCGGGCACTGAGCATAACCTGGCGCTTCTGGCCGTCGATAATGTAACGGTCAACATCCACATCAACAAAATCATAATAAAGGCGAATAGCCTGGATCTGATTGTAGGTATCTTTGAGAGGACGATGGTCCCAAAGGCGGATGTTGTTGATGGTTTCTGGATTTTTTTCGATATCCGTGGCGCTGGGAGTCACCTCAGCAGGGAAGGATTGGCTGGCGATCTTATTTAGACCGTAGGCCTGGCGGGTGAGCGCTATATTGTAGTCGATGTACTTATTCTCTTTTCCCAATTCATTGGGCTGTACCTGGAACCTCTGAACATAGGCAGGGTACATGTTGCCCAACAACACCAGGCTTCCTATCCAGAGCCCGATGGCGATACCAGGCAACATAAAGCCGTGGCGGAAGATATTGATGATCAGCAAAACGGCCGCCAGAAGGGCAATGGCGGTAAGCAGGTTCAAGGCTGGCCACTGAGCATGGATATCGGTATAGCCAGCGCCAAAAACCACCCCGCGGGTGGAGTGAACAAGGTCAAATCTATCCATCCAGTACCCCCAAGCGAAAAGGACCAGAATGGCAGCCCCCAGGCCCGAAAGGTGGCCCTTTACCGCCGGAGTAACCGGCACGTCAAAACGCCTTAAAGAAAAATAAATAAAGTAGACGGCAGCTACCGCCAGCAGAGTAACAACAAGGGCTCCCAATAGCCAACCCTGAAAGAACCGGTAGGTAGGGAGGGTGAAAATGTAGTAGGATACATCGCGGCTAAAAATAGGGTCCTGTTCGCCGAAGGATTGGGCATTGAGGTAACGCAACAATAGACTCCAGCGTCCAGCAGCCACCGAGCCAAAAATCAGGCTCAAAAACGCGGTGCCCACTACCACGCCGGCCACGATCAAACGGCGCAACCCAGCCAGCTCCTCCACCGGCAGGATGATGTTCATCCAGCGGGGTGCTAGACGCCGCGCCAAAAGGATGTTTCCCCCCAATAGAGCAAAGAAGCTAAAACCCCCTAGCAGAAAAAGCACGACCTTGGTAGCGATGACCTTAGCATAAACGCTCCTAAAACCTACGCTCTCAAACCAAAGCCACTCCGTGTAAATGCCCCTGGCCACCGTAGCTAAAATAAAGAGAACCACCACCGCGCCCAGGGCAATGAGCCAACGGCCGACGCCCCTAGGTAGCCTAGGGGGCCGCCCTCCCCAAAGCCTCTCCCAATCCTCAGATCCGATGCGATTCATGATGCTCCTCCTTTCACAACCGTTCCCATACCCTCATTTTTCAGAGCTCCCTTCAAAGCGTGAGGCTGGCGGCCGTCTACGATGACGCCAGCCACGCCGCAGTTGGCCGCTGCCAGGCAAGCCTCCACTTTGGGGATCATACCCCCAGAAATCACCCCAGAGGCCATAAGGGATGCGGCCTGTTCCGAAGATAGGTAGGGCAACACCTTGCCATCTTGGCCGCCAACACCGGCTACATCGGTCAAAAAGGCCAGTCGCTGGGCAGGGAGCGCGGCGGCGATGGCACCGGCCACGGTGTCGGCGTTGATATTGAGAGGGCCATGGCCCTCGTCATCCAAACCCAAGGGAGCTACTACCGCCATATAGTCATTTGCCAAAATGGCCTGGAGAGGCCCTGTCCGCACCCCTATTACCTCGCCCACGAAGCCCAAAGCCGCATCCTTAACCCTAGCCTCAATAAGGCCACCATCCAGGCCGCTTATCCCTATAGCGCGACCTCCCAAAGCAGCGATGGCGGCTACTAACTCCTTATTTACCAGGCCGGCCAGAACCGCCATCACCACCTCCAAACTCTCAGCATCGGTTACTCGGAGACCCGCCACGAAACGGGAAGGGATTCCCTGCCTCTCTAGCCACTGGGTGATGGCCTTGCCGCCACCATGAACCACCACCAGGGGTACTGCCCGTTTTTGTAGGGCAACCAAGTCCTCCAGGGTAGTATCGTGCTGGCCAAGGGTGCTCCCCCCGATCTTGACTACGATGGTCTTGGTTAAGTCTAAATTTGTCGTCATGTGCTGTAGGTACTATTTATGGTTACGTACTCTTCAGAAAGGTCGCATCCCCAGGCCGTAGCCTTCTCCCCCCCCAGGTTCAAATATATCCGGAAGGAAACCTCGGCCCCCTTTAGAAGCCCCACTGCCGCATCCATATCAAAGGGCTGGGGGCAACCGCCTTTGGTAAGGCAAAGTTCGCTCAAAAAGAGATCCAATTTTGACTCCTCCATCTCGGCTCCACTGCGTCCCACCGCCGCCAGGAGACGCCCCCAATTGGGGTCGTTGCCATGGACCGC
>JACQTR010000150.1 GCA_016210705.1 Chloroflexota bacterium
ACCCACTATAGTCCAGTTTGGCGGCCAGACCGCCATAAATCTAGCCGTGCCTTTGGCCCGGGCTGGCATGCCTATTCTCGGCTCCAGTGCCGATGCTATAGATATCGCCGAGGACCGCCGTCGCTTTGAGAACCTCCTTAACCATTTGAGTATACCCCAACCACCGGGGGCAGCAGTGACCTCGGTAGAGGAAGCCCTGAGTATAGCCAAGGTCATTGGCTATCCAGTACTGGTGCGCCCCAGCTACGTTCTGGGGGGACGGGCTATGGAGATCGTCCACAATCCCAGGGAGCTAGTTCGCTATATGACCCTGGCCGTGGAGTTGGGAACCCAACGCCCCGTTCTCATCGATAAATACCTGGAGGGCAAAGAGGTTGAAGTGGACGTCATTGCGGACGGAGAGCAGGTTTTTATCCCGGGGATCATGGAGCACATAGAGCGAGCCGGAGTGCATAGTGGGGATTCCATGGCCGTGTATCCTGGCCTCGACCTCACCCCTCAAGAGGTAGCCACCATCGTCGATTACACCCAACGCATCGGCCTGGCTCTTCAGGTTAAGGGACTTATGAACGTCCAATACGTTATCATGCCCCACTCGGGAGAGGGTTTGCCCTCCTCCATTTACGTTCTGGAGGTGAACCCTCGATCTAGTCGTACCGTGCCCTTCTTGTCCAAGGTAACTGGGGTACCCATGGTAAAGGTAGCCACCAAGGTTATGCTGGGGCAAAGCCTCAAGGGCCAGGGGTACCCCCATGGCTTATGGCCAAAACAGCCTCTGGTGGCAGTAAAGGCCCCCGTATTTTCCATGGCCAAGCTGGGCGGCGTGGATACCTACCTAGGGCCGGAAATGAAATCCACCGGAGAAGTGATGGGGATAGATTCCACCTTCCGTGGAGCCCTAGCCAAGGCCCTGCTGGCGGCGGGCCTAATGCTGCCATCCCAAGGCTCTATTCTGCTCAGCATCGCTGATAAGGATAAGCCCGAAGCCCTGCCCCTCATACGGCAACTGGCTACCTGTGGCTATCACCTTTACGCCACCGAGGGAACAGCCGCCATGTTGAAAGCCCTAGAAATGCCGGTTACCATGATCAGCAAGAAGCTGAGTGAGGGCCATCCCAATGTAGTGGACATTATCCAAGACGGGACAGTAAACGGAGTCATCAACACCCCCGAGGGAGGCCAGACCAGCGAACTTCGTGATGGCTTCGAAATTCGTCGCGCTGCCACCGAAAAACACATCCCATGCTTCACCTCCTTGGACACAGCGCAAGCGGTGGTGGAAATATTGGTCAATGCCAGCCATGGCTATACTGTTCAGCCCGTGAGAGATTATCTGGCGAATATTAGAGGTATTTAGGATCTTCGAATTAGTTGCTTGCATTAGATGATGGCATGTGATAAACTGAAAGCTGCACATTACTAGGAGCAGATTAAAGGTTGTTGGCTGACTATGGTTACGTAGGTTTACTCCTTATTGTAGCCATTCTTTTCCCTCTAAGCACCATAATAATTTCTTTTCTTTTTCGGTATATCCGCGTCCGTCCGGAGAAACCCGACCCAGTTAAGGCTTCTACTTACGAATGTGGGGTAGAGCCGATAGGTCCTGCCTGGGTTCAGTTCAACTTTCGTTATTACCTTTACGCCCTACTCTTTGTTATCTTCGATGTAGAAACAGTTTTCCTTTATCCTTGGGCCGTGGCCTTAAGGCAACTCAAGGTCTTTGGCTTCATAGAAATGGTCATCTTCATGCTCATCTTGGTTTTGGGTTATATTTACGGTTGGAAAAAGAAGGCTCTGGAATGGAAATAGAAAAGGCCGCTGCCCTTTCTACTGCCGAGATTCATCATCATGAGGGAGAGCTTATCAACTCCCTCATTGAGCGTTCCCGCCAACCCTTCTCTGACGACATAGACTGGCTAGAAAGGGAATTGCGGCGTAATATCCTAGTTACCAGCGTGGACAAGGTGCTCAATTGGGGACGGAGATCGTCAGTTTGGCCGGTATCCTTTGGTCTAGCCTGTTGTGCTATCGAGATGATCTCTACCGCCGTCTCCCGCTTCGATATCGCCCGCTTCGGAATGGAGCTCTTCCGCGCCTCCCCCCGCCAAGCCGACCTTATGATCGTTTCCGGAACCGTAACCTGGAAAATGGCCCCCATTGTGCGCCGCGTTTACGATCAGATGCCCGAACCTAAGTGGGTGCTAGCCATGGGGGTTTGTGCCATCCGCGGGGGGCCCTTCACCGATAGCTATAGCGTAGTGCCCGGCGTTAATCGCATCCTTCCTGTTGACGTCTATGTGCCCGGCTGCCCTCCTCGCCCCGAGGCGCTCCTCTACGGCCTCATGAAATTACAAGAGAAAATCGATAAAGAAAGCATCGTCGTCAGAGGGTAATGACCACTGCTATATCCGGAATAGAACTAGCCAACCAAATTAAGGCCTCTTTCGCCGAGGCCGTCCTGGAGGGGGACGAAAGGGCCGTCATCCTTAGGTCGGAATATCTAACCCAAGTGGCTTCCTTCCTTAAGACAACCCCTGGTCTAGAGTTTGATTACCTTTCCCACGTCACCGCGGTCGATTATCTGGACTACTTTGAGGTCATTTATCACATCACCTCCTTAGCCCACAATCACAGCGCTGTTATCAAGGTCAAAACCCCAGATCGGGATAACCCCGAAGTGCCCTCGGTCGCCAGTGTATGGTGTGGGGCCAATTTACAAGAACGTGAGGTCTATGACCTCATGGGGGTCACTTTCTTAGAACACCCCAACCTCAAACGCGTCCTCCTCTGGGAGGGGTTTCCCGGTCACCCCCTACGCAAAGATTTCCTCACCTTGGAAGGTAAATCCCCTTGGCAAACCATTGAGCCTTTAGAAGAAGGACATCATGTCCTTTAAGACAGAACCATTAGTAGTCAACTTCGGCCCGCAACACCCCAGCACCCACGGGGTGTTCCGGATGATCGTCTCTTTAGACGGCGAGGTTATTACCGATGTCGAGCCAGTAATGGGCTACCTCCATCGGGGTGTAGAGAAACTAGCCGAGGAGCGCACTTATCTACAAAACATTCCCTTCACCGATAGGCTGGATTACCTAGCCTCTATGTCCAATAACTTGGCCTATGTTCTAGCAGTGGAAAAGCTAGCTAACATCCCCGTCTCTCCCCGAGCCCAGTATCTACGGGTGATAATGGCGGAGTTGCAACGCATCGCCAGCCACGCTATGGCCGTTGGCTCTTTTCTCAACGATGCCGGGGCCTTTTTTACCCCCCTTATGTACATGTTTCGCGAGCGGGAAAAGGTTCTAGACCTCTTTGAGATGACTTGTGGCCAGCGCCTAACCTATAACTATATGAGGGTGGGGGGGCTCAGCCATGATATACCCCCGGAGTTTTTGCCCGCTCTTGGCAAATTCTTGGACGACATGCCAGGGTTCATCGATGAATATGAGCAATTACTATCAGAAAACGAGATTTTACTGGCTCGAACCAAGGGCGTTGGTATCCTGCCTCCCCAACTGGCCATTAACGCTTCGGTCAGCGGACCCATCCTGCGAGGGAGCGGGGTAAAGTGGGATCTACGCAAAGCCGATCCTTATTGCGTTTACGACCGCTTCGATTTCGATATACCGGTGGGGAAGGCAGGCGACAGCTACGATCGCTTTTGGGTAAGACTCCAGGAGATGCGCCAAAGCGTACGCATCATACAACAGGCAGTGGCGCAACTGCCCCAGGGCGAGGTGCGTTCTCAAGTACCGGCCACCCTTAGACCCCAAGCAGGCGAGGCATACGCCCATATCGAAGCACCCAAAGGAGAATTAGGGTTCTATCTGGTAAGTGATGGCTCAGTGGCCCCCTATCGCTTCAAGATTCGCTCTCCCTCCTTTATCAACCTCACCCCCCTCCGAGAAATGATGGTAGGCTACAAGGTAGCCGATGCCGTGATCATATTGGGCAGCCTAGATATCGTCCTGGGCGAGGTGGACCGTTGAACCTCTGGGACTACATATATAACCTGGCTAACATCAGGGACCGCATTACAGACTGGGCCAACGGGCTTTTCGTGGGCTGGGTAGTTTATCTATTAATAGCTCTGGTGGGCATAGTGGCCATCTTAATTTTCTTAGTGCCCAGCCTTATGGCCTTCATTTGGATCGAGCGCCGTTTGGTAGGTCGCTTCCAGGTTCGCTACGGCCCCAACCGGGTTGGGCCCTTTGGTATCCTCCAGCCGGTGGCCGATGCCCTCAAGGTGCTAGCCAAGGAGGCATTAACCCCCGCCGATGCCGATAAATGGGTCTTCTGGCTGGCCCCGGTGGCCATTTTCGTCCCCGCACTATTGGTCTATGCTGTCCTCCCCTTCGGCCCCAGGATGAGCTTCGCCGACCTCAACATCGGCATCCTCTATGTCGTGGCCATATCATCCTTGAGTGCCATCAGCGTATTTATGGCCGGGTGGTCTTCCAATAATAAATTCTCTCTCCTGGGTGCTATGCGGGCCGTAGCTCAGATGGTCAGCTACGAGGTACCTATGGTGCTCTCTATTCTAGGGGTGATTATGTTGGCCGGCTCCCTCCAGATGAGCCACATCGTCCAGGAGCAATTGGATAGGAATGTCTGGTTTATTCTTATTCAGCCTTTGGGATTCATGGTCTATTTTATTTCCGCAGTAGCCGAGCTAAACCGCACCCCCACCGACATCATGGAGGCAGAATCAGAAATAGTGGCCGGCTACCATACTGAATACAGCGGTATGAAGTTCAGCCTGTTCTACCTGGCAGAGTACACCAATGCCTTGGCAGTCTCAGCCATCATCAGCACTTTATTCTTTGGAGGCTGGGGAACAGCGCCCATACTAGATAAGCTACCCCCCTGGCTTTGGTTCATCGCCAAGATCTATTTCTTTTTCGCTATCTTGGTCTGGATGAGGGGCACGTTGCCTCGGCTACGCATCGACCAGCTTATGGGCTTTGCTTGGAAATTCCTTTTGCCGTTGGCCTTAATCAACCTATTCGTTACCGGGGCAGAGGTCCTAGTTTGGGAGGAGTACGATTTAGCCGCCGGTTGGATAATACCTAGCATGGTAATTATAAACTTTGCCCTGGCCGGGATTTTGATAGTGGCCTGGACAAAACTGTTTCAACTTAGGAGGGCATGGGCTTAACAGAGATGTATGGACTAGGTATCGCTAAAGGAATGATTCTCACCCTAAAGCATCTGGGGCGTAAGCCTTTTACCACCCAATACCCCGAAGAGAGGCTGTCCCTCCCTGCCCGCTTTCGCGGCTACGAGTTTACCTGGTATATCAACCGCTGCACCGGCTGCGCTACATGTGCCAAGGCTTGTCCCCACGGCTGTATTCGAATCGTGACCGCCGGTTACGCCGATAACCGATATATTGTAGACACCTTCGATATCGAGACCTCCACTTGCATGTATTGCGGCCTCTGCGTCGAAGCCTGCCCCTTCCAAGCTATCTATATGGGAAGCGGTTTCGAACGAGCCACTTACAACGTTGAGCGACTGACCCTCGATAAGGAGGATCTCATCGCCGCTCCCAAAAAACCCAGCCTTTACGCCCAATTCACCCTGCCCAAACCCAGGGAAGACGATGAGCCGTCCCTGGCGGAGGCCGTGGCGAGGGGGCGATGAGCGGCGCCGGCATCGTTATCGCCTTCTGGGTATTGGCAATAACCAGCGTCGGCTCGGCCTTAGCTGTAGTTTGGGTTCGCGATATTTTCAGGGCCGCCCTTTTTTTGGTTCTCTGTTTTGCCAGCGTGGCTGGTCTCTACATAACCTTAAACGCCGATTTCCTAGCCGCAGTGCAAATACTCATCTACGCCGGGGCTATCTCCATTCTCTTGATTTTCGCTATTATGTTAACCCGGGATACCCGTAGCGCCGGCCGCTCTACGTACCTCCGCAACCCAGCTTTTCTCATCGCCCTTCTTTTGTTCATCACTCTCCTTTTTGCCGTGTTAAATACGGATTGGCAGGCGGTGGCCCAAGTCGGCACCGAGCCTAGCACCACCGCCATCGCGCAGTTGCTCTTCGATAAAACCAAGGGCTTTGTACTGCCCTTCGAGATAGCCTCAGTACTGCTTCTCGTCGCCATGATCGGCGCTATAGCTCTGGTCAAGGAGGATTGAGAATGACAATAGGCCTGGAAAACTACCTTGTTCTGGCCGCTATACTATTCAGCATTGGCCTTTACGGAGCCCTGTCTAAACGCAACGCTGTGGCCGTCCTCATGTCCATCGAGATAATGCTTAACGCTGTCAACGTCACCCTAGTGGCTTTCTCCCGGTTCGTCACCTCTCCCGTACTTACGGGTCAAATATTCGCCATTTTCGTGATAACCGTGGCGGCGGCCGCCGCCGCTGTCGCCCTGGCGGTGATAATAGTCATTTACCGCAGTCGAGAAACGGTGGACGTAGAAGACATCGATCTACTAAGGGGGTAAACCAAATGTGGACCGAAATGGTAAAGGCTCCCAACCTTATGGTGGCCGAGTTATGGAAAGAGCTTTTCGAGGGAGAACAAATCCCGGCCCGTATCATGGTAGATCCCAACAAACTGACGGGAGGAGAGACAGAACCACGTATTGTCTATGTGCCACGACGCAAAAAGCATGTAGCCGAGGAGGTGTTAAGGAAGATCTAAATGCCTCATGAACTAGCATGGGCCATTTTACTGCTGCCGCTCTTTTCCTTCGCTGTCATCTCTCTCGTTATCAGGCCCTTCCTCAACCGCCAATCCCAGATTAGCGGCTATCTAACCATAGCCACCATTGGGGCTGCCCTAGCTCTGGCCATCTGGACATTGTTCACGGTGAGGAACGCCACAGGCCACGAGCTGGACATTGGCAAGATCAGTTGGCTTACCATCGGCGATGTCCATATCAGCATGGGGCTTATGGTGAACTCACTGACCGCAGTCATGCTCATTGTGGTTACTGGGGTGAGCCTCATGGTTCAAATCTATTCTCAAGGCTATATGAAGGGCGACCCCGGTTACTCCCGATATTTCGCCTTTATGTCCCTATTCACCGCTTCTATGTTGGGCCTGGTTCTGGCCGATAACCTGCTCATGCTTTACGTCTTTTGGGAGATGGTGGGCCTTTGTTCTTACCTACTCATCGGCTTCTGGTTCCACCGTCCAACGGCAGCAGCGGCAGGGAAAAAAGCCTTTATTGTCACTAGATTGGGTGATTTAGGATTTCTCATCGGCATCTTGGCCCTATATTTCAACCAACATACCTTTGATATTGCTCAGCTTCATGAGCTAGCCATAGCTGGCACCTTGGGAGGAACGGTCCTTACCTGGGCGGCTTTAGGCATCTTTATGGGGGCGATGGGCAAATCAGCGCAGTTCCCCCTCCACGTATGGCTACCCGATGCCATGGAGGGCCCTACCCCGGTCAGCGCTCTAATCCATGCGGCCACCATGGTTGCCGCCGGGGTTTTCCTGGTTGCCCGGCTCTTCCCCCTCTTTGAGCACTCCTCCAGCGCGATAAGTGTGGTGGCCGCTATTGGCGGTTTCACTGCTTTATTTGCTGCAACCATGGGTTTGGTGATGAACGATATAAAGCGGGTAGTAGCCTACTCCACCATCAGCCAATTGGGTTATATGATACTGGCCCTGGGGGTGGGCAGCCCAGTGGCCGCCATATTCCACCTTTTCAACCACGCCTTCTTCAAAGCCCTGCTCTTTTTGGGAGCGGGTAGTGCCAACCATGCCACCGGCACCTTCGATATGAGGGAAATGGGCGGCTTGCGCCGGTTTATGCCCTGGACCTATGCCACCTTCCTCATCGCTTCCCTAAGTCTGGCTGGCATCCCTCCTCTCTCTGGTTTCTGGAGCAAGGACGAAATTTTGGCCCTGGCCTGGGCGGATAATCCAGTCCTCTATGCCTTGGCCCTAGCCACGGTATTCATGACCGCCTTTTACATATTCAGGGTTATCTTTCTTACCTTTGGCGGCGAGTATAGAGGTAAAGTAGCCAAAGAGAGCGCCCACGGCGGGAGCCACGGCCTGCACGAATCGCCATGGGTCATGGTAATACCCATGATCCTGTTGGCTATTCCGGCGGTGATCTCCGGTCTAGTCAATCTGCCCGGCTCTTTTTTGGGAATGCCCGCCCATTGGCTAAGCGGCTTCATGGGCGAAGCGGCCGAGGAATTTGAAACCGGCTTAGCCAGTATATCGGTGCTGGTTGCCGCCTTGGGTATTTTTATGGCCTACGCCGTTTATGGTGCCCGCTGGATATCGGCGGAGGCCCTGGGAAAAAACCTGGCTCCCCTTTACACCCTTACCAGCCGAAAATATTTTCTCGACGACCTTTACGAGAGACTTATTGTAGAAAGGGCTCTATTGAACGGCTTTTTCGCTATCCTCGGTTGGTTCGATACCAACATCGTGGACGGTGCAGTTAACGGAGTAGCGGCTATCACTAGGGTCGGAGGAGGAAGGCTCCGCCGACTGCAAACCGGGCAACTACAAGGTTACGGTCTAGCAATGATTTTTGGCTTGCTGTTAATAATAGCAGCCTTTTTGATTAAAGGAGGCTAAATCTTGGACTTCCCTTATTTAACCTCCATAGTTTTCCTGCCCCTGGTGGGAGCTATCGTCATCGCTTTACTGCCCAACCCTGGAGGGAAAACCGTAAAATGGATAGCCCTCCTCTTTACACTAGCCTCCCTGGTCCTAGCCATAGCCCTTTTCTTCCTCTTCGACAGGAGCCAGGGTGGCTTTCAGTTTGTGGAAAGAAGAATTTGGATCGATGCCCTTAACGTACATTATTACTTGGGCGTCGATGGCCTGAGTTTACCCATGGTGATCCTCACCACTTTCCTTGGCTCCCTAGCGGTACTGGTATCATGGAAAATAGAGCTCAGAACCAAAGAGTACTTCGCCTGGCTCCTGTTACTGGAAACCGGCGTCCTGGGGGTTTTTTCTAGTCTGGATTTGCTCCTCTTTTTCCTCTTTTGGGAAGTGGAGCTGGTGCCCATGTATATGCTTATCGCCATTTGGGGAACACCACCCCCTCTGGGAAGAAGAGAGTACTCGGCTATAAAGTTCGTTATTTACACCCTGGTGGGCAGCGCCCTAATGTTGGTGGGTATACTGGCCCTCTACTTTTCGGCGGGCACCTTCGACATGGTGGAACTGGGCAAAGCCGATCTCAAGCCCGTCCTCATCCCTCTTCCGGCCATATTCTTCCTTCTTTTCTCCGCCTACGCTATCAAGCTTCCGGTTTTTCCCCTCCACACCTGGCTTCCCGACGCTCACACCGACGCCCCTACAGCGGTAAGCGTGATGTTAGCCGGGGTGCTCCTCAAGATGGGAGGCTACGCTATTATCCGAATTTGTGTCACCATACTGCCTCAAGTGGCACGAGACTATGCCCCCCTTCTAGCGGCTCTGGCAATAGTCAGTGTCCTTTATGGCGCCGCCGTAACCCTGCGTCAAACCGACCTAAAACGGCTCATCGCTTATAGCAGCGTCAGCCATATGGGTTACGTGCTTTTGGGCATCGCTGCCCTGAGCCAGGTAAGCCTTACTGGGGCTACCCTACAGATGTTCAGCCACGGCATCATTACCGGGCTCCTCTTTGCTTTAGTAGGACTAGTCTATGATAAGTCTCACTCCCGCCTTATTCCCCAGTTGGGTGGTCTGGCTCGGCAAATGCCTATTATCACCGTGGCGTTCAGCGTAGCCGGCTTGGCCTCCCTGGGTCTGCCCACCACCAGTGGCTTTGCCTCCGAGTTTTTGGTGTTTTTGGGTAGTTATACCAGCAACATCTTCGATGGCATTCGCATTTACACGGTTTTGGGGATAATCGGCATTGTCATCACCGCCGGCTACATCTTATGGATGCTACAGAGGGTCTTTTACGGCCCACCCAACCCTCGCTATGAGGGTGTAGCCGATGCTGACGCCGTGGAGATAGTAACCATGTCCTCTCTGATGGCAGCCATTATCATCATCGGTGTCTATCCCGCCCTGCTCACCAACATTATCGATAAAGGGATATTACCTATCATGACCCGCCTCGGAACATAGGAGCTGCCCGTGAATTTATATTATCTATCGCCTGAGTTGAGCCTGGCCGTTCTGGCTGGGATAGTGGTACTTCTCGATCTCGTCGTGGCTAGAAAGGACATCTTAGCCGGCGTAAGCTTGGTGGGGCTTCTGGTGCCCGCAGCCTTTGCCTTGGCCTTATGGGGTAAGCAAGCCACTAGCTTCAACAATATACTTATCGTTGACGACTTCGGTCTCTTCTTTAAGCTACTTTTCTTAGGAACCACCGGCCTGGTTATCTTGTCATCCATAGATTATGTAAAGAAATTCCCTCGTTTCCAGGGGGAATACTACGCCTTGGTTCTCCTAGCCACCGGCGGCATGATGCTCATGGCCGCCACTGGCGAATTAATCACCATCTACATCGCTTTGGAACTAACTAACCTCTCCCTATGTGCTTTGATCTGCTTCCTCCGTGACCCTCGTTCCGCCGAGGCTAGCCTCAAATATTTGCTTCTCAGTGCTATCAGCTCCGCCATACTCCTTTACGGCATGGCTCTAGTGTACGGCTTTACTGGGACCACCCACCTGGTGGAGATAGCACGCACCATACCCTCGGGAAGAGCCATAGACAACCCGGCCCTTCTAGTGGGTCTAGTGCTTTTGATAGCCGGCTTCGGGTTTAAGATCGCGGCGGTGCCCTTTCAGATGTGGGTGCCCGATGTCTATGAAGGAGCCCCCACCCCTATCACCGCCTATCTATCTGTGGCCAGCAAGGCGGCGGGATTCGCCGTCGTCCTAAGGGTTTTCAACGTGGCCTTTGGTTCCCCAGTGGGCATAAGCCTGGACTGGAAGGCCATCTTCATCGCCCTAAGCATCGCCTCCATGACCTTGGGCAATGTAGTAGCCATCGTCCAGGGCAACAT
>JACQTR010000149.1 GCA_016210705.1 Chloroflexota bacterium
CCTTAAAGTCCATGTCCCCCCAGGCATCCTCCACACCCTCGATATCAGTGAGGACGGCATAGCGGACATTATCACCCATCACCAAGCCCATAGCTATCCCCGCCACTGGTGCCTTGATAGGCACTCCTGCATCCATGAGGGATAGACTGCTGCCGCAAACACTGGCCATGGAGGTGCTACCATTAGAGCTTAGAACTTCGGAAACGAGGCGAATGGTATAGGGGAATTCTTCTTCACTGGGGATGACGGGGGTCAAGGCCCGTTCCGCCAAAGCTCCGTGCCCCACCTCTCGACGGGCAGGGGAACCCATACGTTTGACCTCCCCCGTACTGAAGGGGGGGAAATTATAGTGGTGCATGAAGCGCTTGCTTTCCTCTTGGGTCAGGCCATCGAGAATCTGCTCGTCCTCCCCCGAGCCCAGGGTGGCTATGGTAAGAACCTGGGTCTGGCCTCGGGTGAAAAGCCCCGAGCCGTGGGTGCGCGGCAATAGTCCCACCTCACAAGATATGGGCCTGATCTCATTCAAACCGCGACCACTGGGACGGATACCCGCATCCAAAATTTGAGCCCTGATAAGCGCCTTAACCTGGGATTCCAAGGAGGCGACAAGGCTCTTTTCCGGGTAGCTCTCACCCAGGGCTGCCACCAACTCGCTCTTGAGGGTGGCCAACGCCTCTTCTCGCTCCCCTTTGCCTCCCAAAGCCATTACTTGATCCCACCTGCTTTCCAAAAAGGAACTGACCGCCGCCACCACTTCAGGCCCGGGCTCATCGCTAACATAGGCTATTTTGGCCTTGGCATCCTCGGCAATAAGTTGGTCTTGCAGCCTTATAACTTCTTTGTTGACTTCCTGTCCCCTTCGGATCGCCTCTAGGATGATATCCTCCTGGACCTCGCTGCCCCCAGCCTCCACCATCAGCACGGCGTCCCTGGTTCCCGCCACCACCAGGTCCAGTTGGCTGCGTCCAAGTTCGGTAAAGGTGGGGTTGATCACAAATTCCCCCTCTACATAGCCCATTCTAGTGGCGGCCAAGGGACCAGCGAAGGGAATTTCTGAGGTGGAGAGGGCGGCCGAGGCCCCAATAATGGCTAAAATATCCGGGTCATTCTCCTGGTCGGCAGAAAGCACGGTAATAACCACTTGAACCTCGTTCCGGAAACCACGAGGAAAAAGGGGGCGAATGCAGCGGTCAGTGAGCCGCATGGCCAGAATTGCTTCCTGAGTGGGGCGTCCTTCTCTTTTAAAGAACCCCCCAGGGATTTTACCTGCTGCGTAAAGCCTTTCTTCATAATCCACGGTCAGCGGGAAAAAATCGACCCCTTCCCGAGGCTGAGGGCTACAGCAGGCAGTGACCAAAACCACAGTATCGCCATAACGGACGGTTACCGCCCCATTAGCCTGCTCGGCCAGCTTGCCTGTCTCAATGACCAGCTCTCTGCCCCCAATAGTAAGGCTATATTCTCGATTCACTGGAAAAGTTTGTCCTCCTAAAAATTATCTGCGCAAGCCTAATTTGCTGATGATAGCTTTATAACGTTCCGGATCCTGTTTTTGGAGGTAAGCTAATTGTCGGCGACGCTGTCCCACCAGCTTAAGTAACCCACGCCGGGAGTGGTGGTCATGGCGATGAACCTTAAAATGCTCCGTAAGCTGGCTTATTCTCTCGGTGAGGATGGCGACCTGTACCTCTGAAGAACCGGTGTCCTTTTCGTGGTGCTGAAATTCTGTGATGAGGCTACTTTTGCGTTCTTTCTCCACTTCCTTCCCTTCTTAGTCGCTGATTATAGCATATAATCGAGTACAGTGTAAATCATCCTATTATCCTAATTAAGCCTAACAAATCACTTGTAGGTGTTCCTTGGTAGATAGCGCTGGGACGCCCCAAGCTTTCGGAGGCAGAACTCGGCAGGGGCCATATCACCCCCTCCACTTAGAAAGAGGTTCACTGGCGAGATGGCGATCGAACTACGCCCACAACCTGGGGGACTATCTTCAGTAGCCCACGCAGCCGCTGCCTATCCTTAACGACGAGGATGAGGGTGAGCAGAATATAGACAGCGGAGAAGCCATACCTAATGTGAGGGTCGGGGAAGGGAAGCTGTAGGGCGAAGAGAAGGAAGAGGGCCGCCGCCTCTCGCCGCGAAATACTTAGATTGATCAAAACGGCCACAGCGAAGGCCGATTGTGCAGTGGTGAGGAGGATCTCCTCTACCTGGCGCCCATCTAGGGGCAGTGCCGAGAGGGGCTTGCCTTGGGTTAGTAAAGAGATGCCGTAAACCAGGGGCAAGGTCCCTATTAACAAAGTCCATTGGTTCACTTTAGAAGAGATGAGGGTGCCCATACCCGCCCCAGCATTGGCCCTTAAGGTGAAGATGGAGGCCACAAAGATCTCTGGCGCCTCTGAAGCCAGGGGAGCTACCCATTGGACTAGGATGAACTCATCTATCTTCAAAGCCTTTCCCGAGGCTATCAGCCCCTCAGCGAAGGGCTCGGCGGAGGCTATGATGATTAAGGCCGAATATACGAAAAGAGCGATGGTCGTCATCCGTCTCCAAGTAGCCGGCAGGGCACCGATGGTAAGGGAGGGACCCACCAGCTCTGGCTCCTCGTGATGGGCCCGGGAGGCCGCCCATATGTAAAGCACAAAAAGGGAGACCAAGACCACGCTATCTATAAGGGACAACGTACCCTTTAAGGGGATAGTAAAGGCATAAAGGGTAGCCAGCCCCAAGAAGGAGAGTTCTACGGCGTGGCTCTTCTCCAGAGCCAAGGCCCTTTTTTTTGTACGCCACCAGAATAGGAAGACCACCAGGGCCCAGCCCGCCCCCACCAGGAGGCGATTAGCGCCAGTCATATTAGCTACCGCGTAATGGACATATTCTGGCTTGCTGCCTGCCGTCCAAGCAAAGTACAAGTCCACAGCGTACTCAGGAAGGACGGCTATAAGGGCTAAAAAGGCCAAGGCCAAGGCCTGGGAAATGTCCCGCTGCGCCGCCTCGGCGGCCCAGGAGAGAAGAAAGGCAGCGCCGACAATGGCCAGGCCGAACAACAAGGCATCTAAGGCTGGCTTAGTGTGGGTGCCGCTGACCCTTAAGTAAATAGCGGGCAAGGCCAGGGCTGCCGCCCCGGTTATCCACAGCCAATCTTTCCCCGTCCCCCCAGCTTGCTGCGCCTTTTCGCCTTTGGTTTTATTGCTTTTTTGGTTCAACGCCATTCAGATAACAACTCCCTCGCCCTCCCAGACGGGGAGAAACATATAGCCGATATAATAAGCACGTTTAGGATCGCCTTATGAGGTCTGAGGAATTCAATAACTCATTGCGGCCAAAGGCTCGCCACAGGCTGGGAGATACTTTAACCTCGGCAGGATGAGAGTCTTTAACCAGAGGTGGGGTTGATGGAACACCAGTAGAAGATCTCAGGTGATTGATGCTTATATCCAAGGAGCGTTCCTCACTCTTGATCTGCCTCGCTCTTTGAAAAAGCTGGGGATGGTCAGCGATGAAGTTAGTGGAGTATTCACCGCGACGAAAGTCATCGTCCTCGAAGACAGCCCGCAAAAAGGGGATATTGGTAGTTACCCCCACGATAACGTACTCAAATAGGGCACGACGCATGCGCTCCATAGCCTCAGATCGATCTCGTCCCCAGGCCACCAGTTTAGATATCATAGAGTCGTACCAAGTGGGAATGGTGTAGCCCATGTGGACTCCGCTATCCACGCGTATACCGATACCCCCAGGGGAACGGTAGTGAGCAAGAGTGCCCGCCGCCGGAGCAAAATCGGCAAAGGGGTCCTCAGCGCAGATACGGCACTCGATGGCGCAGCCATTGGGGACTATATCCCTCTGGCCATAACTTAGGGACTCCCCAGAGGCAATAAGAATCTGCTCCTTCACTATGTCGATGCCAGTAGCCACCTCAGTGACGGTATGCTCCACTTGGAGCCGAGTATTCATCTCCAGGAAATAAAAGTGGCCATCGTCGTAAAGGAACTCCACCGTGCCTGCATTGACATAGTCCACGGCTTGAGCCACCTTTATAGCCGCTGCGCCCATAAGGGTCCTTTGATCGTCAGTCATAACGGTCGAAGGCGTTTCTTCCACCATCTTCTGATGTCGCCTCTGGATGGAGCAATCCCTTTCCCCTAAATAAACATAATTGCCCTGAGCGTCCCCTAAAATCTGAAACTCTATGTGACGAGGACGAAGGAGATATTTCTCTAAAAACAATGCTGTGGCCCCAAAAGCAGCATGAGATAGAGAGCGAGCCGCCTCTAAATTGGCTCGGAGATCGGCTTCCGAATCCACGACCCTCATACCAATGCCCCCGCCACCGGCCGCAGCCTTGATGAGGACAGGATAACCAATTTCCCTAGCGGCGCTTATGGCCTCCTCGTCGGTGGTGAGGGCCCTGCTGGCAGGCAGCACTGGAACACCAACTCTAAGCATAAGCTTTCGGGCCGCCAGCTTATCGCCCATAGCCGCAATGGATTCGCTCCTGGGGCCAATGAAGGCTATGCCGGCCGTCTCACAAGCCAGGGCGAATTCAGCGTTTTCCGCCAAGAAGCCATAGCCCGGGTGGATGGCATCGGCGCCACTGTGCCGAGCGATATCCAATATCTTCCCGATGTTCAAATAGCTCTCTCCCGCTGGTGCTGAGCCTAGGCTGTAGGCCTCATCCCCATAATAGGCAAAAAACGCATGACTATCCGCTTCAGAGTGGACAGCTACCGTGGCTATGCCCAACTCCCTACAGGCCCGCATCACCCGGACCGCGATTTCTCCTCTATTGGCCACCAGAACCTTTTTAAACATCAGCCCACCTAATTATCTCCATCATCTCCAAAACAACTTCGGATAGGGACAAAGAGCTATTCAGAAAAGCGACACCCAATTTTCTACGACCTAAAGGTCGGTACCTACTTCTCGGCCATGTCTATAGCCAAGTTTACCAGGGTTCGCACTGCTACGCCCACCGCCCCTTTAGGACGATAAGTACGTTCCTTATCGCTAAAAGAGGTACCGGCAATATCCAAGTGAACCCAGGGGGTATCCTCTACAAATTCGGCCAAGAACTGGGCAGCGGTGATAGCTCCCCCCTCCCGGCCCCCAGTGTTTTTGATATCAGCTACGTCGCTCTTGTTGAGATCTTTAAACTCCTGGTACATGGGCATTTGCCAGATGTACTCCCCAGCCCTATTGCCAGCTTGGATTAGCTTATCCACCAACTCCTGGTTATTGCCAAAGGCCCCGGTGCAGAAAGGCCCCAGGGCAATAGCGCAGGCTCCGGTAAGGGTAGCCACGTCCACCAGAGGGGAAAGCTCTAGCTTGCGTGCATAGCAAAGGGCATCGGCCAAGATCATCCTACCCTCGGCATCAGTGCTCTCCACCTCGATGGTTTTACCATTCATAGCCCGTAAGACATCGGCAGGCTTAAGAGCAGCGCCACCAGGTAAGTTTTCAGTGGCAGGGACGATAGCAGTGACATTGATTTTGGGTTTTAGCTCGGCAATAGCCCGCATAGTGGCGATTACGGCAGCACCCCCCGCCATATCCCCTTTCATTTCTCCCATACCCTGAGCCGGTTTGAGGGATATCCCACCGGAATCAAAGGTTATGCCTTTACCCACTAGCCCTAGGGAGGTAGAACCTCCACCCCGATAAGTGAGGGTCATAAGCTTAGGGGGTTGATGGCTACCCTGAGCTACCCCCAATAAGGCGCCCATCCCCAGCTCCGACATTTGTTCTCGATCCAAAACAGCATATTCCAAGTTCCAGGCTTCGGCCAATGCCTTGGCCCGTTCCGCCAATATGGTGGGGGTCAAAGCATTAGCTGGTTCGTTAACAAGGTTTCGTGCCAGGTTGGTAGCCTCGGCCATTATCCGGCCCCGATTGCATCCTTCTTCTACCGCTGCCCTCTTTGCCTCGTCTTGTTCCACCACCGAAAGCTCTTGGATATCCTCAAAATCGGGCTCCTTAGTCATATGCTGACGAAAGACATAAAGGCCCAAGAGGGCCCCTTCCACCACAGACTGAGCGGCGACAGTGGTGTCGATGCCACCCGCACCAGCACCATGAACAATAGTAGCTACTTGTTTGGCGCCTTTACGGTGCAAAAACTTCAAGGCCTCCGCACTGACATCACGAAGCCTATCGGCGGTCAAATCGGCCTCCTTACCTAACCCCATCACTACCACCCGAGCTGGCGCTATTCGGCCCTGAGTATGGATTAGGGTGATTTCGTTAAGCTTGCCCTTGATTTCACCATCAGCAATAAGCTGGGTAATAGTCCCCCCCAGAGCCCCATCCACGACCCTAGTGGCCCCACCTAGGCTAGTCACCCCCTCAAAAAGGTTGACGATGATTGCGTTAGCTGGAATCTGAGTAATATCAGCATAAACAACCCTAATCTCCACTCTTTCTCTCCTAATCTGAACCTTATGGCATC
>JACQTR010000151.1 GCA_016210705.1 Chloroflexota bacterium
GGCTGTTACAGGGGAATGTTGGGTTTCCGATGTCGATAGGTGTATCGGCGGCCAAGGTTTATACAACTAACTCTTTTTTCCATACAAACATTCACACAATGTTCACGAGACTGGCTTACTAATTCACAACGCATACATGGATAAAAATATATAGTAGTAGGGAGACGTTTCTGTTCTTTTCAACACAATGTTGAGCCCTTCTCTGTACCTAAACATTTAGTGGAGGTTTGTCATGTCGAAAATGTGTGAGCTAGATGTAACGCTAGCAAAGAGTAGGCTGAGAATTTTGGAGGGGGGCTGTGAGGTGGGGCGTCGTACTAACCTACGTTACCATGATATTGAACCTCGGCGATCTCTTTGGCGGCGTCGGCTTTGGATATGGCGGTCTGAGGAGTGGTTTCCTAATGTCGATGTATCGGAGCGGAAGGGTAAGGTTGTGGTGTGGGCGTATGTGCCGGGAACTAAACGAGATGATATTGACATATTTGTGCAGGGCGGCACCTTAGTGATTCAGGGTCGACGAGACGGCGCAGAGAAGAGAGATAATGAGCTTTATTACCGCTGTGAGCGTGCGTTGCCCGGTGGCATTAGCGCCGAGGCCATGGAGGTCAAACATCAAAATGGCGTGTTAGAAATAACCATACCCTTTGATAGCAGCCCGGAGGCCGCCTAAACCGAGGAGGACTAGATGCTAAACCGTAAGCAGTACCGTAAACTTAAGAGTGTGATCGGTGCTTTGGCCCAGCGTTTTCTCTCACGCCATAAGAGATGTAGCGAGGAAAGACGCAAATACTGGGACATTGGAGATCAAATGCCTAGGTTCTTAAAGGTCGTATACATCAAGGAGCCACATTCTGTCTCATCAAGCCGCTGAATTTGGAGGAGTAAACTATGAGTAACGTTACTTTCGTCATACTGAGTTTCGAGGGGCCGGATGCTTATTCCCATGCTGGAGGGTTAGGTACCCGAGTTGGTGATCTGTCCCGTACCCTGGCTCAGATGGGCTTTGAAACCCATCTTTTCTTTATAGGCGATCCTTCCCTGCCGGGTCGCGAATGGAGGGAGGAGGGCAGGCTCCAGCTTCATCGGTGGTGTCAGTGGATCAGCCGTTATCATCCTGACGGCGTCTATGATGGAGAGGAGGGCAAGCGGCTTGATTGGGAACATTCCCTTCCCCCCTGGCTAGAGTCAGAAATATTAGCCCCTAAAGTAGCTGCCGGCGACACGGTAATAGTAATAGGTGAGGAGTGGCACACGGCATCCTCTATAATCGCTATCCACGAGTTGGTTGCTCGGCGTGGCTGGGGGAAGCACGTTCATCTTTTGTGGAACGCCAACAGCACGTTCTCTTTCCATCGTGTGGATTGGGGACCACTGAGATATGCGGCCACCATTACCACTGTTAGCCGCTATATGAAGCATGTAATGTGGGGTTATGGGGTGGATGCGCGGGTCATCCCCAATGGCATCCCCGAGAGTTGGCTGCGACCCTTGGATCGTAAAAGCGTTGTACTCCTGTCTCGACTTTTCCATGACCGCTTAACTCTAGCGAAAGTGGCTCGCTTTGATCCAGACAAGCGATGGTTCATGGCGGTAGATGCAGTGGCGGAGATGAAGCGACTTAAGTTGCGACCTTTGTTTTTCGCTCGGGGGGGTATGGAAGGCCATGGGTACGAGGTCTTGGGCAATGCGCACCAGAAGGGTCTTCAGGTGGCCCATGTTCAGTGGAATGGTCCTGAGGTAGAGACCCTCGTGGAAGCTATTCGACCGGTGTTGAACGCCGACATGCTCAACCTTCAGGGTTACTTATCTGAGCCCCAACGTCGAGTGCTGTTCCATGCCGTCGATGCCGTGCTGGCCAATAGCGGTGTGGAACCCTTTGGATTGGTGGGGCTGGAGACCATGAGCGTTGGCGGTGTAGCCTTAGTTGGTTGCACCGGAGAGGATTACATGACGCCGGGTCATGACGCTATATCCCTTCAGACCAGTAATCCATCTGAAATTGTTTACAATGTGGTTAAGCTATGCTGCCCCACTGGCGCGACTAATCGGCTGCGAAGGGCTGCCCGGCGTACGGCAGCACGCTATACATGGCGATCGGTGATCCAGGGGATACTTATGCCGTTTTTAGAGCAGTTGGGTGTCCCTCAAACGCCTCGTTCTAACGCTTCCCTATTTGATGTGCCTAAACAGCCAGTTATATCAATACCTGCCAAAGCCGCGAGCTTGGGTCGTATTCCCCTTTGGCAGGGGCTACGTGATGTCCCGGCGCCAGCCGGTGTGGCATAAAGGAAGGGTTTGCACATAATCAAAGGAGGCAGACAATGGAACTCAGAAAAATCATGGTGAAGAACGTCATCACTGTCAACGGGGAGGAGACAGTGGCCAACGCTGCCCAGCGGATGCGAGAGGCTAACGTTGGCTGCCTGGTGGTGACCAACGCAGGATCGGTGAAGGGTATAGTTACCGACCGGGATTTGACCATAAATTGCATTGGACAAGGGCATGAGTCGCGCCAATGCCACATAGCGTTACACATGCACACCCCTGTGGTAACGGCAAATCCCGACATGGATGTGATGGATGCGATACATCTGATGTTCGAGAGGAAGTTCAGGCGCTTGCCTGTCGCCGAAGGGGATCAGCTCGTTGGCCTGGTATCATTTTCGGACATCGCCCAAACCATAGAACGGCCCATGAGTGAACTATTAATGGGGATAGGTGGTGCCCGGCGTATGCCTTGATTCTTAATTAAGGACGCCGCCATTAAAGGGTGAGGTTACGGCGCTGCCGTGGTGCACGACGCCTGGTTCGTCAAGGACGAGCGTTGTCTCGATCGACTGGGCAGGCGCGGCGCCAGGGAATACGCCAATACATAGGGAAATGCCCGAAACAGTCATAACAAAAAAGAATATGAGGAAAGGAGCAAACCATGTCAACAAAAACAACCATCCTAAATGGTGTCAATATTGACCAATTGGTTAACACGGTTGGCGCCATCAAAACTAATCCTGAGCTAGCCAAGTTTAGGTTCCGGGCTAGCACTTCGTGGGAGGACGGGGCGCGATCGCTGACCAAGATCCAGAGTTTCTATGGGGCTGGCCAGGAGGACACCTCCCGGCTCAAGCCCTTTGAAGTGGCTAGTGATGAGCCACCGGTGTTGCTGGGTAACAATACGGCTCCTAACGCTGTGGAGCTAGTGTTAGCGGCGCTAGCCTCCTGTCTCAGCGTCGGGTTCATCTATAGCGCTACTGCCCAGGGCATTAAGGTGGAAGGGTTGGAGTTCGAAATGGAAGGGGACATCGACCTTCACGGCTTCCTGGGCCTGTCCGATAAGGTCCGCCCCGGTTACCAGGCCATCCGGCTATTCTATCGGGTCAAGAGCGATGCGCCGCGTGATAAGCTAGAAGAGTTGTGCGAGTACGCTCAAAAGACGTCCCCAGTCCTAGACATCATACGTAACCCGGTGCCAGTTTCTGTGGAACTAAAGGACTGAGTTCACGGTGTTTGCCCTGTGCCGGGGCCGGGACGGGGATCGAATCAAAAATAGGAGGTTTGTCATGGAGCGGTATCTGATTGAACTGCCCCACACCAATGAGGAGTGCCTGCGGGCCCTAGACGAAACCAGGGCATCGAGCCGCGAGCTGCTGCCCCTCATCGACTGGGGTTGCATGGCCGGCAACCACAACGGCTGGCTCACCGTAGAGGCAAGGAGCGAATCTGAGGCACGAAGCAAGGTCGCCTCTGCCTTTCTGCGGGGCAAGGCTATCGTCACCAAGGTGGATAAGATCACCGAAGAGCAGATCGAGTCGTACCACAAGAAGTGATAGGCATTCCCAGGATCGCATTGCCGCCCTGTCAGTGCTGTTGAAGTTGCAAATCCTGACATGAATGTGTTGGATACTGCAAACTTGATGTTCGAGGAGGTTCAGGCGTCTGCCTGTCCCCGAAGGGGATCAGCTCGTTGGCCTGGTATCATTTTCGGACATCGCCCAAACCAGGGAACGGCCTATGCGTGAACTGCTAATGGGGATAGGTGGTGCCCGGTGTATGCCTTAATTAAGGACCCGCTGCAGGGTGACTTCTGTTTTAGATCAGCGTGATCCGCATTCGATAATGAGAGCATCAGGCGCGCTCGTAAGTCTGAGTTTGCCTGTTCCAAGATCACCTAAAGTGTGAAATAGGATCGAATGGCGGGCTGATCGCCTATGACAGGCGCAAAAATATGGAATTGATAGAATAGGAGGTTCGCGATGGCTGCCTATGTGATGCTTACCAAGCTCTCGCCGGAAGCCCTCGCCCGTCCGAACTCCGTGGAGAAGTTGGAAAGGCAGGTGGAGGACCGCATCGAGAAGGAATGCCCCGAGGTAAAGTGGCTGGCTAACTATGCGGTTTTGGGCCCTTTCGACTATCTGGATGTCTTCGAGGCGCCGGATACTGATACCGCTACCAAGGTGTCGCTAATAGTGCGCTCCTTTGGCCATGCTACTGCCGAGACGTGGTTGGCGGAACCATGGAAAAAATTTTTGGAAGTCGCCTCTGAAATAAGAGCCAGGTAATAGCGGCTCTCTATTCACGGCACGGTAGCATCCTGAAAGCGCCGGGGTAAGCCTTTTTGACTGTTAGGGCCGCTTCGGCGCTTATACTTTCCCTCGATCTCTTATCAAGCCGTACCTCTTTTAGAAAGGTTTGTCACGGGTTCGAATCCTATCCTGCTCCACAAACGGCCAATATAGCCATGAGACTTCGTCGATTTCCGTCAGATAACTACGCCAGGTTGTTCAGATCATGAGGGGTTCTTGTCCTATTTAAAGAGCTTGGTTATGCACAAATATCAAGATTGCCACGGGCTTCGGCCTGAGCGGCTCGATTGAAGTCGCCGAAATCTCAGTCGAACGGCTTCGCCCTCGCAATGACGTTGTGGAAGCTTGTCTTTGTCATTGCGAGCACAGCGAAGCAATCTTACGGACTTTTTGTGGCGAAGCAAAGAGCGTGGACATATAGCAAAAGCTGGGCAAAGGTGTTAGTTTTGTGCGTGGTGCCATGTATACGTAGTGAAATTAGAGCAAACAACGTATTGCCAAAGATTGCAAGTAGTCTGTTAAAATAAATGGTTCATGGTGGTAGAATAGCAGGCGGAATATCCTCTGAGACTTGTGCGAAGAAAGCCACATTCGGCAGGTAGGGGAGCTGAGGAGGCTTCGGACATCGCGGAGTTAGAGTCGGATTACAAGCTGCTAATTGAACGGGCTGGGGGTGTGGTCTTTCATTACCGGCTGGGGCCAACTCCTGGATTCGATTACGTCAGTCACTCGGTTATAGGTTTAACCGGCTATACCCCGGAGGAATTGTATGCCGATCCTAACCTGGGGGTTTCTGCGGGGCATACCCAGGACATGTCCTTCTTCGAGGCCGTAAGGTGGTCTTCGGGCTTGCCTACGCCTGTAATCGCCCATTGGAGACATAAAGATGGGAGACAGATTTGGGGCGAGGTAAATTTGGTGCCTGTCTACGACGATGATATCGACATCGTGGCCTATAAGGGTATTGCCCGGGATATTACCGAGCGCAAGGCTGTGGGGGGGTGGCTAAGACTGTTCAGAGGAGTTGTGGAGGAAGCGCCCGACGGAGTGCAAATTGTTGACTTGGACGGCAACGTAATCTACTCCAACCGGGCAGTGGAAGAAATATATGGGTTCTCGCCAAGTGAGCTTGAGGGAAAGCATGTCACTACGATGAATGCTGATCCGAATATTGCCGACGAGGTGATATTTCCTACGCTTAAAAGTATAGGGCGCTGGAGTGGCGAACTGGAGGTCAAACACAGGGACGGCCGGACATTTCCTGTCTGGCTTAGTGCCGCTCTGATCAAAGACGATAGAGGCCTTCCCCTGGCAATGATGGGGGTCATCAGGGATGTCACCGAACACAGAAAACAATCAGATGCTATATCCAAGAGCGAAGCATATTTTCGGCTGCTCTCGCAGAACTCCTCCGATCTCACCACTGTCATGGGAGGGGATGGCACCATACTTTATCACAGCCCGGCTGACGAGCGGGTGCTAGGGTATAAATTTGGCGAGTTGCTGGGCAAGAATGCCTTTGATTTTGTTCATCCGGACGATCTTCCAGGTGTCCTGGCTACCTTTAAGGAATCCCTTAATACTCCTGGTTTAACGCCGACCGTAGAATTTCGCTTCCGGCATATGGACGGCTCGTGGCGTGTTTTGGAATCCATCGGCAATAACTGCCTGGATAATCCTACCGTGCGTGGAATCATTGTCAATTCCCGGGATATAACTAGGCGCAAACAGGCGGAGGAGGCGGCAGAACGGGAGCGCCGTCGTCTTGAACAATTGGTCGATATGTCTCCCGTGGGCGTCTTCGTCGTAGAAGCCCCTAGCGGTAGCGTATCGTATACAAATCGCGAAGCGCAACGCATTGCAGGTTTACCTTACCAGCCGGATGACCATTTGACTAAATACGAACAGGCATTAGTGTATCGCCGGCCCGACGGTAGCATTTATAAACCGGAAGAGCTCCCTCTTCAAAGAGCCTTGTACCGAGGGGAAAACGTGCGTGCTGAGGAGGTGCGGTTTGAATTGCCAGATGGTCATTCAGTGCCCACCCTTGTAGACGCTGCGCCCCTATTCTCACTTGATGACAAAATCATTGGGGCCATTGCCATAATTCAGGACATTACGCCTTTGGAGGAGATCGAGAGGCTTCGTAACGAATTCCTCGGTATGGTGAGCCACGAATTGAAAACGCCCCTTACCGCCATCAAGGGCGCTGCTGCCCTGGTGCTGGAGAGTTCGCGAACCCTGGACGCTACGGATACCCGGGAGCTTTTTGGCATCATTAATGAGCAGGCCGACCGGCTCCGAGATATGATGGATAACCTTTTGGATATGAGTCGCATCGAGGCCGGCGCCCTATCGGTTAGTCCGGAGCCCGCCGACCTGCGCGACATAATTGATGCCGCTTCGGTCAGCTTTGCCCGCAGTATCAGTGATCGCAAGCTTTTGGTACATGTCCCTGAAAGCCTACCTTTAGTCTACGCCGACCAGAGCCGGGTTGTTCAAACGATTACCAACCTCCTAGATAATGCGGTCAAATTCTCCCCGCCGGTGACGTCTATCGCGATGGAAGTGGAGCCAGAGGCTGAGCAGGTGACGGTGCGAGTCCATGACCAGGGCCGAGGCATCCCCGAAGACAAGCTACCGCATTTATTCAAAAAATTCTCGCGTGTGCACGAGGACAAGAGTGGTCGGCTTTCCGGCAGTGGTCTGGGTCTGGCTATTTGCAAAGGGATCGTGGAGGCTCATGGCGGGCGCATCTGGGTAGAGAGTGCCGGAGTAGATCAGGGATCCACCTTCAGCTTCACCTTGCCGGTAGCCCGTGGGGCCAAAATTAAGTCGACCTCCATCCTGCCCGCGCAAAGAGCTACGCATCTGGGCAGGGTTAGCCGTGCCGGGGAGCGGACGCGCATCCTGGCGGTGGATGATGACCCGCAAATCCTTCGCTATCTCCAGCGGGCCCTCGTGGAAAAGGGATACCGCTTTGTAGCGACCGACGATCCCTCTCAGTTCGTAAAGCTGATAGAGTTGGAGGAGCCAGATCTGGTCTTGCTGGACCTAAAGTTTCCCAAGGGTAGCGGCTTCGACTTGCTTCAGCGCCTTAGAGAGTTCTCCGGAGTGCCAGTGATCATCTTGACCGCCAGCCGTGGGGATGAGGATGCAGTGCGCGCTTTAGGCATGGGGGCTGATGATTATATTACCAAGCCCTTTTCGCCTTCGGAGCTTGTCGCCCGTATCGAGGCCACCCTGCGCCGCCGCTTGCTATCAGACGCTACGGAACCGAAGCCCCCTTTTGTATTGGACGATCTGACCATAAACTTTGTGGAGCGCCGAGTCCTGGTGGCAGATCGGGGGGTCTCTCTCACCCCCACGGAATATAAGCTTCTTTACGAATTAGCGAACCACGCTGGACGAGTACTGACCTATGACCAGATCCTCAAAGCAGTGTGGGGACCCGAATACTCTGGCGAAACTGAGCTGTTGCGTTCCTTCATACGCAACCTGCGCCGTAAGCTGGGCGACGAAGCCAAAAATCCACGTTTGATCTTGACAGAGCGTCGGGTTGGATACTGCATGCATAGCCCCTAAGGCTACTTGGAATTGGGGTGCATCCAGATTGAAAACGAATGAAGGAAGCGATATTATTGCTCGGGTTTGTAAAAAAGTTCGTAGATTGCTTCGTTGTGCTCGCAATGACAAAGAAAAGGCTTCATAACGTCATTGCGAGGGCGAAGCCGTTCGACTGAGATTTCGGCGACTTCAATCGAGCCGCTCAGGCCGAAGCCAGTGGCAATCTTGATTATTCGTGCAAGACTTAATAATAACTAAGGGTTAGGGACCTCAATTAAACTTAAAGGAGGGGTATCCATCATGGTTGTGAAGAAACAAAATCCCGGTGCAGTTGGAGTGCAAGAGAGGTCTATGGTTGATAAGAAATTCCGCTATCTGGCGGCCATTGTGGAGTCATCTGAGGATGCCATCATTGGTAAAGACCTTGATGGCATCATAACCAGTTGGAACCCAGCCGCCGAGAGAATGTTTGGCTATAGCGAGACGGAGGCCCTCGGCCGGTCTATCTCCATCATCGGTACCCCAGACCGTATCAATGAATTTAAAGAGATTATTGAAAAGGTCAAGATGGGGATAAAGGTCGAGCGCTACGAAACCCAGCGTAAAAGGAAAGACGGTGCAATCGTCGATGTTTGGGTTACCGTGTCTCCGGTAAAGGATGAAGAAGGTAAGCTAATCGGGCTCTCGGCCATCGACCGAGACATTACTGCCCAGAAGCAAGCCTCTCAGTACGCCCAAAGCCTGGCGGCCATCGTCCAATCGTCGGAAGACGCCGTCATCAGCGAAGCCCTCGATGGCACTATAACCAGTTGGAACCCGGCTGCGGAGAGGATGTTTGGCTATAGCGAGGCGTCAGCCCTCGGCCGGCCTATCTCCATCATTGGTACACCAGATCGCATTGATGAGTTCAAAGAGATCATTGAGAAGGTCAAGATGGGGATAACAGTTGAACGCTACGAAACTCAGCGAAGAAGGAGAGACGGTACCGTAGTGGACGTTTGGGTTACCGTATCTCCGGTGAGAAATGAAGAGGGCGGGCTCATCGGGCTATCGGCAATTGACAGGGACATCACTTCTCAAAGACAAGCCTCCCAGTATGCTCGCAGCCTGGCGGCCATCGTCCAATCTTCTGAAGACGCCGTCATCAGCGAAGCCCTTGATGGCACCATAACCAGTTGGAACCCAGCCGCCGAGAGAATGTTTGGCTATAGTGAGAAAGAAGCCATAAGCCAACCC
>JACQTR010000003.1 GCA_016210705.1 Chloroflexota bacterium
GGATGACCTTGTCGACCGATACAGACTCTATGGCCTGAAGAAGTTCCTGGGTGCTAGGATTCATACTTGAACCCCCGGGCACAATGGCTGCCGTCCCCAAGCTCCTGAAGACGTTGGCCAGTCCCTCCCCCGATACCACGGCCACAATAGCTATATCCCCTACCACCAGCGCCTTGTCCGGCTGCATGGCCAGGAAATCCACATGCTGATCCTCCATATTTTCCACCTTTACCTGGAGTATGGTTCCCAAGGAGGTAGCATAACTGAGGACAGCGCCGGGATCCAGGGCATGGATGTGAACCCGCAGCAGAACCTCGTCCCCCACCACTATGACCGATTGGCCCATAGTAGCGATTTTATCACGGAATTCCTCAGACTTCAGGTCGCTGCCGTAGAGGAGAAACTCGGTACAATAGCCATAAGGCTCCTCATCCTCAAAAGTAGAGAACTCCGACCCTTCAGCCAGCCGCCAAGGGCCAGCCGTGGCCTGAGCAAATTCGGTCACCCTCTCCCCCCGCATATGACGCCAGGCACCATCCATCAAGATATATAGCCCTAAACCTCCGGCATCTACCACCCCTGCCTCCCGCAGGACAGGGAGGAGGCTGGGGGTTTTAGCCACGGCCTCACGGGCGGCGACAGTGGCCACTCCCCAGATGGCCACAATATCGTCGCCATCGGTGGCAGCCCTGGCTTCGGCGGCGGCCGCAGCCTCCCGTATGACCGTTAGGATGGTCCCCTCCACCGGCCGGCTCACCGCTCGATAGGCGGCCGCCGAAGCCTCGCTGAAGGCCACGACCAACTCGCGACTACCAAAGGAACTCCTTCCATCTAGGCTCTTTGCTATACCACGCAAGATCTGCGACAAGATAACCCCGCTGTTGCCTCGGGCTCCCATAAGTGCCCCTTGAGCCATAGCCTGGGCGACGGCGGCAGCGCTCTCTCCTGGCGATTTGTTGGCGGATTCCATAGAGGAACGCATAGTGAACAAAAGATTGGTACCCGTATCGCCATCGGGAACGGGGAAAACGTTGAGGGCGTTGATCTGGGAGGCGTTAGCCTCTAGCAGGGCTGTGGCAGCAGCGAACATGGCTTTAAGATCCCGCCCATCCCACGTAGAGCTAGCCTCTGGCCTATCTTTCATGCTCCACCCCTTGCTTACAAGGGACAATCTATGGTATTATTCCATAGAATTTTACAAGAAAGCTAAGGGCTAGTCAAAGGAGCATCGTTGGCCGTTAAATGTGAGGTATGCGGCAAAATTCCGCAGTATGGTCATAATGTGAGCCACTCCAAGCGGCGCACCCCACGACGCTGGTTGCCTAATGTTCACCGCCAACTGGTAATGATAGAAGGCGAGGCAAAACGGGTGAGTATCTGCACCCGCTGCCTACGCACCCTAAGTCGACTGCCTCGTTAGTTCTCAAAAGTTTTACCCCTTACCCCTGATCTCTAGACTCTCTCTAATTGCCTTTATCGCCGCCCCTACCCCTTGGGGGACGCCGAAAACCGCCGCCCCGGCCACCAACACACGGGCTCCCGCCTCCACCGCTGGCGGCGCTGTTTGAGGGTTGATGCCTCCATCCACCTCCAACTCGGCCATCAAACCCACCTCATCCAGCATACGGCGCAGGCGGGCGATTTTGGGAAGCACCGAAGAAACGAACTTTTGCCCCGCATAGCCAGGGTTCACCGACATCACCAATACCAGGTCCAGATCGGACAAGATCGGTTCGATGAGGCTCAAGGGACTGGCTGGGTTCAAGGCCACCCCGGCCTTGGCTCCTAGCTCCTTTATCCTCTGGACAGTACGATGCAAGTGGGTGGTCGCCTCGACGTGAACCGTTATGATATCGGCCCCCGCCTGAGCAAAGTCCTCGATGTGGCCCTCTGGAGCCTCCACCATGAGGTGGACATCCAGCGGAAGCTGGGTATGGGAACGAAGGGCAGCCACCACTGCTGCCCCTATGGTTATAGGGGGGACGAAATGGCCGTCCATTACATCCACGTGGATGTAGTCGGCGCCGGCCTCGGTGACCTCCCGCACCTGCTCCCCCAGTCGAGAGAAATCGGCGGAGAGTATGGAGGGGGCAAGCTTGATGTGGTGCTGAGGCTCAGGTGTGGTCATCCGGGGCCTCCTTTTAATAAAGTTTTCAACCGGAACTCCTTGGTCCGGCGGCTGGAGCATGACACCCCTTGCCAAGTCATTGTTGTATGTACTTACATAGGACGCCCTCGCTTTTCGGCTCCCATTCAGAAGGACCGACCGCACCCAACACTGAGTATTGTTCGTTTCCTTCCGGAGTCATAGTGACGAGAGTTCCCACAGTTCGCGGGATCCATGAGGGGTAGTATGTGGGGGCATCAAGGGCTCTTGTCTGATAGCAGAATCGGCCATCCTTTACCAAAACCAGGGCAATGTGGTGCGCCTCGGCGAATTTAATCGCGCCAGATTGAAAACGTGATGCCGAAAATATCATGCCTTTCTGGGCTCCTACTGCCCGGAGCTTGTCATTGAGTACCTGGACATCGCTACGCTCGATGGGTTTACGTTGACGCTTGCATTCGACCAATACGAGGAAGTCAGCCCCTAAAGCCTGAAAGCGGGCCGTAACATCAAAGACGAAATCGCCTTCAGGAGTCATGATTGCCTCAAGATGGGACGAACGGAATTCACGAAGGCCGTCCGCTTCTTCTTCCAGGATACGACGAACTTCCTCTTCGAACTGACTTGGGGAGAGATCAAATGGATTCATACGCTAGATTTAGGCGTGCCGACGAGCCGGTTGGGGTCGCCGCTGTCATTGCGAACCCGCAGCAGGCGGGTGAAGCAATCTCATTTCTTGCCCCCTGAGATTGCTTCGCTGCGCTCGCAATGACATGAAGTAACACCTGTCACCCTGAGCAAAGCGAAGGGTCTCGGTGTATGGAAAAGCCCATACTTTATATTAAGCACTTAGGAGCTTCCCCTTCATTTTACCCAGGGACATTTTCTTTCTCCAAAATCCTTCGTGCCCCGGCCAGGGCCGTCTTCACTCGCTCCGGGGCGGTGCCTCCTAAAGCCTTACGGGCTGCCACTGCGGACTCCAGGGTAATATCGTAAACATCCCTCTCAAAGAGGGGAGAATGCCTACGATATTCCTCCAGGCTAAGCTCACGAAGGGCCTTGCCCTTCTCCTGAGCGTAGCTCACTAACCGGCGCAACACCCCGTGGGCCCGGCGAAAGGGAAGCCCCTTCCGCACCAGGTAGTCGGCCAAATCGGTGGCCAGTATGTAATCCTGGGCCACGGCCTCCCTCATTCGCTCCTTATGGACATGTAGGCTGGCCACCATCCCCGCGAAGACGTGGAGGGTGGGAATAAGGGTGTCCACAGTATCGAAGAGGGCCTCTTTATCCTCCTGAAGGTCGCGGTTATAGGCCAGGGGCAGGCCCTTTAGGGTAGTGAGTAAACCCAGAAGATGGCCATAGACCCGGCCCGTCTTGCCCCGCGCCAACTCGGCGACATCGGGGTTGCGCTTTTGGGGCATGATGCTGGAGCCCGAGGCATATTCCTCGCCCACGGTAACAAAACCAAACTCGGCCGTAGACCAGAGGACGGTCTCCTCGGCGAGGCGGGAGAGGTGCATCATGGCCAGGCTGGCCGCCGAGAGATAGTCCACCACGAAGTCGCGGTCGGCGACGGCGTCCAGGCTGTTGGCGCTGACCTTGCTGAAGCC
>JACQTR010000152.1 GCA_016210705.1 Chloroflexota bacterium
ACTTTACTATCCTCAAGCGGGCTGGGCCAAATTTGATACGATGGCTAGTCTGGAAACGATCTATCAAAATCCAGAGGTTAAGATCTACAAGGTAAAGCTTTGACGAAGTTAGTAAGCTAGGCTAAAATGGTGCTGAGGTGAGTTGTGTTCCAGATGTTAACGGATAAGCTCCAAGACATATTCAGAAAACTGGGCAGCAAAGGTCGGCTCACGGAAAAAGAGGTGGACGAGGGCCTGCGCCAGGTGAGGTTGGTCCTCCTTGAGGCCGATGTCCACTTTAAGGTGGCCAGAGAATTTGTAGCTAAGGTTCGGGATCGAGCCGTGGGCAACGCCGTTCTCGAAAGCTTGACCCCAGCCCAGCAGATAATCAAAATCGTCAACGAGGAACTTATCGACCTACTCGGAGGAGGCCAAAAGCCCTAGGCCCAGGCCAGTTCCCCACCAACAGTCGTGATGCTTGTGGGCCTTCAGGGATCAGGGAAAACCACCACCGCTGCCAAACTGGCTCTCCATCTTAAACAAAAAGGGCAGCGTCCCTTTATGGTAGCCACCGATGTTCGTCGTCCGGCGGCCATAGCCCAGTTGACAACCCTAGGACAACAAATAGATATTCCCGTTTACGGTGAGGGCAATTCCCCTCAAGTCATTGCCAAGGGTGCCCTGAAGCGGGCCAAAGAATGGGGTGCCCATTGGGTAATTGTCGATACCGGTGGGCGTCTCCACATTGACGAGCCTTTGATGTCAGAACTATCCGAACTAAAAAAAGAGCTTCGCCCTAACGATGTCCTTTTAGTAGCCGATGCCATGACCGGCCAGGATGCAGTACGAGCCGCTGAGGAATTCCAGGCCAAGGTAGGATTAACTGGCCTAATTTTGACCAAACTAGATGGCGATGCCCGGGGCGGTGCCGCCCTATCCATCAGGTCAGTGACAGGCGTACCCATTAAATTCATAGGCACTGGAGAGAAGACCGACTCCCTAGAGCCCTTTTATCCCGATCGCTTGGCCTCCCGGATATTGGGTATGGGAGATGTCCTTACCCTTATTGAAAAGGCTGAGGCTACTATGGATGCTAAGCGAGCCCAAGAACTAGAAGAGAAAATGCGCCGGGCCACCTTCGACCTGGAGGATTTTTTGGAGCAACTGCGCCAGGTTAAAAAAATGGGCTCTTTAACTCAATGGCTGGATATGCTGCCCGGCTTTTCCAGCCTGACCCGGCGTATTCCCCAAGAGGCTTTTGACGATAAGGCTATGAAGAAGGTAGAGGCCATAATCCTATCCATGACCCCTCGTGAGCGCCACATGCCTCAAATCATAGACGGTAGTCGGCGGCGGCGCATCGCTCGTGGCAGCGGCACCACCCCCCAAGACATCAACCAACTTCTGAACCAATTCCGCCAAGCCCAGAAGTTGATGAAAGATCTCAGCCGAGGCCGCCAACGAGGTTTATTATCGCTGTTTCGGTAGGCCCTTCATTCCCATAAAGGGGCCACTATTTCCAATATGGCTGGTTTATCGGCTTTGAGAGCCTTCTCTAAAGTTGGCCCCAGAAATTTCCAAGACTCTACCTTTATGCCTTCGGCGCCAAAGGCTCGGGCCAAAGCCCCGAAGTCAGGATTTACCAGATCTACGCCAAATCGTCTGCCAGAGTATTGGTTGTCCTGGGTATCACGGAGTATGCCATAGCCACCATCGTTAACCAACAATACCGGTAGGTTGATGTTATATTGAACAGCGGTGGCCAACTCCTGGCAGTTGAACATAAAACCACCATCTCCGCAGAGGGCCACCACCTGCCTATCGGGCCAGGCCACTTTAGCCCCCAAGGCCGCCGGAAAGGCGAAACCCAATGTGCCAAAGCCACTGGGATAGAGAAGGGTTCTGGGTTCATAAACCTGAAAGTGTCGGGACGCCCAATAACAGAGGACGGTCATATCGCATACCAATATGGCATCGCGCTCCAAGGTCTCTCTGATATTATCAACAGCCTGAAAAACAGTAGGAGCTAGCGAATTTAGGATCTCAGAGGTTAGAAGGTGTAGGTCAGCCACCTCGTCGGCTCGAGAAGGCCGGGGCTTATTGGAGGGAAGATGTGCCAAAAGTTGCGCTAGAACCCTTCCGGCGTCGCCCAAAATTTCAAGGGCGGCAGGGTAATTGTTGCTCATCTCCCCTTCGTCTATATCTATTTGGATTAGCCTGGAAGGCAACTTGAGCGACCAATCAGCGGTGGATAGAGCCGAAAACCGAGTCCCTATCGCCAGTAGGGCGTCGCACCTATCCAAAAACTCCTGGAGCAGCTCTCGCACCTGGGATTGAAGCCCCCAATTTCCCAAAGAGAGGGGATGGTCCTCGGAGATAGCGCCTTTACCCTGATAAGTGGTTAATACCGGTGCCTGAAGAGCTTCGGCCAAGGCCAATAGTGACGAATTTGCTCCAGAGGTGGTGACTCCTCCCCCTGCCCAAATCAGAGGCGCTTGGGAGTTCCCTAACCATTCCGCCGCCAGCTTTATCTTCTGTACATCGCCCTGAAGCTTTACCGCGGTCTCTCGAGGGAGGAAGGCCACCTCTCCCTCACCAGCAAGGATGTCGGCCGGGATTTCCAGCACGACCGGGCGAGGCCTTCCTTCTTGTAACTTCAGCATGGCCGAATGGATGGCCTGAGGAATATCGGCAACACTCTCTACACGCTGCGCCCAACCCGCTACCCTTTCCAATAAACCCAACTGATCTTTGCTCTCGTGGAGGGCGCCCTTTCCCTTGCCAATAAGATCCGAAGAAATTTGAGTAGCAATTTGCAGCACGGGAGAGGAGCTAGCATAAGCCTCACCCATAGCGGAGGCGGTATTGGCAGCCCCTGGCCCAGTGGTGGTCAAGCAAACTCCCACCCGGCCCGTGGCACGGGCATAGCCATCGCTCATATAAGCAGAGGCTTGCTCGTGACGAACTCCTATATATCGGATATCCTCTTGGTCATACAGTGCATCGTAGAGGGGCATAGCGTGAACACCTGGCAGGCCAAAAACCACTTCTACCCCTTCACCCTTAAGGGCTTGAACCACGGCTTGGCCGCCGGTCATCCTAGCCATTATGAATTTCCCCCTTTTTGTACAAAGCTATATTCGCCTAACCTAAATTGTTTAACTTATAGGCTGTAAAGAAGGCAATGTCAAGGGGGAAATGAAATAATAGGCTAGGTAGCAGCTAGGAATTGTTAAGGCAGAGAATAGCTTAGGCCACGTAGGCCCTCAGCGCAATAACCCAAGGATAACCAGGGACAAAAACAACAAAGCTGCTCAAGATCCTCCGCTTTAAAATAGCGGCCCACGTCCATCAATAGTTGGGCCCAGGAGAGCTTGCTTCCAGTGGGCAACCCTAACCGCGCTAATACCATCTGGTCTTTGTCTTTTACCTTGGCTTCCGAGGTTGGACCATCTTGTTGGCAGCCCCCATTTATAAGATGGGGACAGGGGTGGCATATATCGTCGGGAGTATCTACTACCGTTACTAGTGTATTGGGAAAGGAGTGCAAACGAGCTACGATGCTAGCCATATTTTTGATGTACCTAGGAGAGTATCCCTCACCCCGAAAACCTTGAATACAAAGGAGGTGATGGCCGCGAAGGATCACATTGTTCTTACGGGTAACTTTCAAATTAATAAGTTATCGAGCTCCATCCCCGAGATTGACCCCCTCCGAAGGGTAAAGGACGCTGATTGCGCGGCACGGGTGAGAAGTTCTCCTTACCCGAGGGCGATGGCTCTTGTGTTGGCCGCTCCTTTTCCAAGGATTGAAGAGCCCGCTCGTGACCACGGCGAGAGGCCTCCAAGGCTCGTTGCAGGGCAGGCCGGGCTGGAGGAGGAGCCATTTCCAATATCTGCTCTAACACCCCTTGCTGATTCTCTGTGAGAAGGATTATTTTCTCCGTTAGGGCTTGCTTGTGAGGTTCAGGCCCCATCCAATAGGTTATGTAGTTGGTTTCGTTAGCCATATCCTCCCAAAAAGAGGGGGAAATATGGCGCTCTCTAGCTGTCAAAGCCTGGGCCTCATGTACTCGTCGTTGAGCATAGGCCAATCGCAGCCTGATCTTAGCCCCAGAACCCCAGGCGGTGGTCAGCCGGAACTCCTCTACAGCCCTCTTCATTGGATACAACCTCTCCCCAGGCAAAGCACTGTCGGAGGCGCTAACTACTCCACCCCCAAGGAAGAAAAAGAGGATTAAAACTACCAAAGTCATGGCCCAACGTGGTGAACGCCAAAAAGCACGCTGGGATTTAGCTTTTGGAGACTGGAGGGCAGAATAGAATCGATGGCGAGCAGCAGCCTCGAATTCGGGTCGAGGAACTAAGGCCGTGGCCTCGGCAGCAGCTACCGCCACCATTAACAGAGGCTCTAGTTCAGCCGCCGTCTCCGGGGAAGTGGCTAGGCACTCCTCCACAGTTTTCCCT
>JACQTR010000153.1 GCA_016210705.1 Chloroflexota bacterium
AAACTAAAACGAGATAAAATAAAATATAAAACCAGGGGATTTGCTTACTGGCTGCGGCCAGTCCCATGAGAATGGCCGACGTCCGAGACCGTCGCCACCACATCCAGCCCAGGATAAGAAACATAGCATAAAGGGTATCTATGTTACCACCGGCAATATGGCCCCAGAATTCTACATTAGCCAAAGCTACTAAAATCACCAATGGTCTAAATCGAGAGGATACCTGTGTGTAAATAGCCACTAGTATTACCACGCCAGCGGTTAGATAAAATAATCTCAGGTCGGTAAACCCCAAAGCTAGCCATGCGGCAGGGAAAAGGAAAGAGCCCGCGGGGTAACTCAACTTGGATTCGAACTCTGGGGGCGACACCCACGGGTTAGTTTGCGCTTTAGCCAGGGCACCCTCCAATTGTTCCTCGGAGGGATAGGGATATACTTGAGCGAAGGCCCCTTGGCGCAACGGAGTGGTTCTGGTGGAGGGCAATTGGAACTCGTTCAAGACGGTGACAATATTGGAATGAGTATAAGGGTTTTCTCCCTCCAAGGCCGTCTGAGCGGCATAGTGAGTGAGGGCAATGGCATCATTCCCGTAAGCACTGGGGCCACGAAAACCAGAGAACAATATAGCCCCTTGGATCAAACTACCCACGACGAGGAGGGGTGCTACCCACCTGAGCGCAGTAAACAACCGCCCCTTAATTGGATAGAGGAAAGCATCGCTGGGAGCTTGGGACATAACATAAACAATAGCGAGGGAACCCAAACGCAGGACTAGTTTCATTAGATCTCCACCGGGTGCCCAAAAGTAGTTGACAATCCAGGCCCCGGTTGGGGCAAGGCTATTGAGTAAAAAGGCAAAGAATACCAAGGCCAAGCGGGGGGGCATGCCCTCATCCAGTGCCCTCGTTCCCACCCCCGTTAGCGAAGACCAACCTCTTTCCACCAACCCGTTGGTCCTGGTCAAATCAGCCAAGGCTTTTACTCTTCCTTTGAGCTTTGCTGGATAAGCCGGGCCCCGTACTCCAATAGCTGCTCCCGGCGTTGGAGAGACACTTTCTTCGTTTCTAAATAATGCCTCAGAAGCTCTAGCGGGGCCAAGGTTTCGGGGACTAAGCCCCCCAATCGGGTGCGCGATTCATTGCCCACATCCTCGAAGCTAATGGTGACCCAGTGGGCCTCCTGCAACGCCCGTTTCACCTCGCTGTCTTGAAGCAGCCCTTGGCGGGCCCTCGAAATCTGTATCTGAAGACGGACGATGGCGTCTTTAACATCGTATTTAGCCAGCTCTCGTATTACCCGGGCCGCGGGATCCTCCACGTCGGCATCGATCCTGATAGTGAGAAAGGGACGAGTCTTAACGCTATGGAATTCCCAGGCCAGAAGGCGCTCCCCGCCTCGCTTCTTGCCATCCAGTTCCAGGACGTAGAAGCCTTTCTCCTCGCCTTCGTCGCCAAAATCCACCCGTTGCAGGCTTCCAGGGTAGACCATGGGCACGGGGTAGTCGCTGACCTGGCGCTTATGTATATGGCCCAAGGCAATGTAGTCGAAGGCGGGATGAGCCAGAGTGCTTTTAAGGAGGCTGTAGTCACGGCTCAAGGTCATCCCTCGCTCCGAGCCGGGCACCGCCAAGGAATGACAGAGATGGCCCGCCAAGACAGCCGGAAGGTTGGGGTCTAGGGAGGCGACCTCAGCCCTCAGACTTTCGCCCAACTTTTCCTCGATAGCCCTGTTGACCTTTTCCAAGGGCAGGTTTTTATACTCCTCTTTGGTCAAGAGATGACTGGGGGTAACCCATGGCAGGGCCACTATCTGCAAAGGCCCGCCTTTAGTGGCGATATTATAGGTGCCAGGGCGAGGGGCAATATGAACGTTTTCGATAGCCAGGGTATCGAAAATCTCTACGGTGGTGGCCCGGGCCAGGGCATTGGGCAGGTCGTGGTTGCCCACCAAGAGGAATACGGAGATGCCTCCTTTGGCCAGCCGGCCGATGCGCTTGGCGAACTCCCGCTGCTGGGTCTGGGTAGGCTCTCGGCTCTTGTAGGCATCGCCGCAAAAGAGAACTAGGTCTATGCCCTCACCCAAAGCATAGTCCACCACCTCGTCCAAGGCGGCCAAAAAATCCCCCAAGCGGGTATTTAGCCCCGTGGCCGGATCGGGCCGGCCGTAGGACTCCACTCCCAAATGCAGGTCGGCGAAGTGAAGTATCTTCATTTTATTTCAGCTCTCGATGAACTCGGGCCATGTCCCGTTGGCTGAGCTTGTCGAAGCCCCCAAGGCCTTCATAATTTGGGCCTCATCTAGCCCCTGAATAGCGATGACCTTCCTCCGGCTGGTGTGCCCGTGCTCTATGGTTATGCTCCCTTTGCTTACACCTAAAAGCTGGCTCAGAAAATCTATAAGCTCACTATTGGCTTTCCCCGCCACCGGCGGCGCCGCGACCCTTATACGCCAAATTCCCTCCTCAAACCCCAAGACCTCATTACGCCTGGCGTTGGGCTGAACTTGGACGTTGACTTTGATGTTGTTTTGGGTCAATGTTGTTTCACCTTCCGAATGCGGGGCGGCGAAGCGGATATACAGATAGCTAGAAAGCGCCTTGCTCAACTTCGACATAACCTTGTATTTTACCCACGCCTCTGCACTTAGGGCATTCAACCTCGCCCGGTTCGAGCTTAGTTACCGTCTTGATTTGATAGATTTGATCATCGCCCACCCAAAACTCCGGCTCTGGATCCAGTCTGCCAAGCTGCACAGCCGTGGGCTTGTTGCTCACCCATTGGATTTCAGCAGCCCGCTCTACCTCGGACAACCACTTGGCGGCCTTAAAGACTGCTTCTCTAGAGGAACGCGCGTCTACAACTTCCTCAAAGTAATCCGAGTACTCTAGGTGATACCACTTACCGTAGACTTTGTATGACGCCATGCACCAGCCTCCAACTTCTTTTCTGTGGACCAAGACCTAATAAATGAGCATTTTCTGCCAACAGATTCTTTCTACAGCAAGGTTCCTCTTTTATGCGGCCGAAACCTCAAATAGTTCGGGAGAACCGCCCTTTTTGCGGTTGCATGCCGTGCACAATGCTCTGCCGTTTTCTACAGTAGTTTTTCCACCTAGGCTGTGCGCCACAATGTGGTCAGCATGGAAGTTAGATTTGCTCAAATCGATCCCACATTGTGCACACTTCCCACCGGAGTTTTCGAAAATCTTCACCCTTTGTTCTTGACTGAAAAACCTTTGCGGATCCAGAGGAACTAGCTCCGCTGAAATAATGATCCTGTTCATCAATTGTTCCAGACAAGCTCTCACATCATCCGTATCTATGCGTCCTGTCCTTCCTGTGTTAAGGTATGCCGCCCATTCATCTGTGCCCTCCACATCTTTTGTGCGGAAGTATTCAATAACGCCTTTAGCTACAAGGTGCTCTTTGCCACTTAGCGCAAAACGCTTATTCAAAAGCATGATAGAGGCAAACACCCATTTTAAGAAACGAGAACTGGAAATTTGTGTAGTAAAAGTTTAGTCAATCTCCAATGCCTCAGAGATTACCTTGCTCTCATAGTTGAGAAGCCAAGTTACATCATTTTTTGCTTTTTGTGCTTTTACCTGGTCAGGCGGTTCCTTCGTCAGAAATTCTTCGAGGAATTGCCATTCTTGTCTGTCAAGGGGTCTATCTCGGTAGACTGATTTGAAGAATATGCTAGCTAGGTACCAGTGGGTGTCCCGAACACGATGAACCCCACTAGCCATCTTGAAAAGCCTATGGTCAACAAAATCTCGAAGGTAGGGTTTTAACTCGCTTCTCAATGCCTTCACTTTCTCGCCCATTTTTAACGGCTTGCCGTATTGGAGCCTTTGATAGATATCCAAAATTTCGTCTTGCTCGAATTCCCGCATAAGAGCCAAAGCAACTCTATAATCGTCAAATCTGTCTTGCCGTGCTGGCCTGAGTGCAGCGTAGGGTACAAAATCGCTTGCCTTTGCCGCCCCTTTCTCCTTCCATTGTTCTGAGTCCTTGTAACCAAAAAGTGCCGCTAGCCTCTGCTGGCCGTCGACTACCTCATAATACTCTAGCCTTACACCCTCATCATCAACGTGCTCCCGCACGTTTAGCATGACTAACCCCATGGGCCACTCATGAAGCACAGTGTCCACGAGGTCATATTTCATCTTATCAGACCAAACCTTTCCACGCTGATAGTCAGGTGTTAAATCCAACCTACCCCTTTTCCATAAGTCGTACAGGTCTGAAAGTTTCCACTTTTCAGGTTCAAATCTGCCCATTACTACCTCCTGTACCCAAATCTGTGCCTCCCAGTATGCCTACAATCCTCTTTAGCCCCCAACGAGCCAACAGTAATACTACTCGCTACTCCTCGAACCCCAGCCAGTACTTGCCTCCTGGGGGCAGCACTTCAAAGGGCTCGCCCTCAAACTTGGCCTCCAGGGTGGGCTTTAGCTCCGCTATGGGCACAGGGCCGGGGGTTGCATTGTCTTTAGGCAACATTCAGATCTACCAGCTCCACCACTGGCCGCTTTGGGTCTAGGCCTAAATGCTTGGAGGCATCCAAAATTTCAATGCCCACCACCTCCTCGCCTGGCCCAAAGTCCACCGCCACATCTTCACTCAGCCTTACCGTGGTCACTTGGGCGGGCCGTTCTTTCAAATAGATATAAGCAGCGTCCACTTCTCGATCATACTGTATCTTCATTATCTTCCCCTCCAAAATAGAATACAAAAACTGTCATTTGCTCCAAGGCATGGCGAGAATAGATGACAGCCTTCATCTATTAATCCCCGCACTCAAACTACTCCTCGAACCCCAGCCAGTATTTCCCCCCTGGGGGCAGGAGGTCGAAGGGCTCGCCCGCGAACTTGGCCTCTAGGGTGGGTTTAAGCTCCGCTATGGGCACCCGGAGCTGCTTCAAACTATCCCGGTCGCGAATAGTCACCGCTTGATCCTCCAGGGTCTGGAAGTCGACGGTGACAGCGTAAGGGGTGCCGACCTCGTCGTGGCGACGGTAGCGCCGCCCAATGCTCTGAGCATCATCGTAATCCACAACAAAATGTTTCCGTAGGCGGTCATAGACCTCCCGGGCAGCCGGCACCAGCTTCTGATTTCGGCTCAGAGGGAGCACCGCCACCTGGATGGGGGCCAGGTCTCGATGGAGCCGCAGCACCACCCTGGTTTCTCCCTTTACTTCCTCCTCATAATAGGCATCAACGAGAAAGGCCAGAAGGGCACGATCGACGCCACCCGAAGGTTCGATGATGTAGGGCAGAAAGCGCTCCTTGGTCTCATCATCGAAATAGCTCAGGTCTTTGCCGCTGTATTGGGCATGCTGTGCCAGATCGAAGTCCCCGCGGTTGGCGATGCCCTCCAGCTCGGCCCAGCCGAAGGG
>JACQTR010000015.1 GCA_016210705.1 Chloroflexota bacterium
ATGGTGCCGATCTCGTTATTAGCCAGCATGATGCTGACTAGAATGGTTTGGTCGGTGATGGTCCTATCCACCTCATCCACGTCCACCATCCCATAGCGATCCACAGGAAGATAGGTCACCTCGAAACCAAATTTCTCCATAAAGTGGCAGGTGTGGAGGACGGCATGATGCTCAATACTGGAAGTGATGATATGATTGCCGCTTTGTCGGTTGGCAAAGGCGACCCCCTTGATGGCAGTGTTGTCTGATTCAGTGCCGCCGCTGGTGAAAATGATCTCCGTGGGTCTACACCCCAATATCGCGGCTACCTTTTCCCGAGACTCGTCCACTGCTTTTCTCGCCTCCTGGGCCAGGCGATAAACGCTGGAGGGATTGCCGTACTTCTCTGAGAAGTAGGGTAACATAGCCTCCAAAACCTGTGGGTGGACTAGAGTGGTCGCCGCGTGGTCCAGATATATCAATTTGCTCACCGTATTCCTCCTTAAAATAAGAGGCCGCCGCCTCCCTAGGCGGACGGCATCCTTATGCCGCGGGCGGCTGTCCTCGACACAGATCGGCTAGAGTAGTGGAATCTAAGACCTGAACCATGGTGTCTCGCATGCGTTGCCAGACCTGACGAGATGGGCAGGACTCCTCCCGCTCGCAGCAGCCGGGTTCGGCTATTTCTGAAGCGCATTCGGCCAGGACTATAGGCCCCTCTAATACCCTCAATATTTCGCCCACGGTCAAGGAAGAAGGCTCCGCAGCTAGCCGGTAGCCACCCCTTACCCCTCGGGTGCCTTTCACCAAACCCGCCCGACGCAGGGTGGCAACCAATTGTTCCAAGTAGCCTAAAGAGAGCTGCTCAGCCTCGGCGATGTCAGCTAAAGCCACCGGCCCGCTGCCATAGGTTCGGGCTAAAGTGGTCATTGCCCTAAGGCCATAGTGTCCTTTGCTAGAAAATTTCATACCCTGGCCAAATCATAGCAATTCAGTAGGAATTATAGCATCTCAATCAAGAGTTTGTCAATTCAAAAGAGGTAACGGTTTTAGGGGTGAGACAATTTAATTTGAGGCGAGAGGCTATTTTTCAGGGATCTGGTTCAAATTCCAAAGCGCTATCCGCTGGAATCTCGGCTGCGGCTGCGGGCGTTACAAATTGTGGTTGGGGCCGTTTAGCTAGGAGGATGAGGCCTGTGGAGATAAGGAGGGCTACGGCAAAAATGAGAAAGGCCAGGCGGTAGCTTTGCGTGACATCGAAGACATATCCCGCCAGGAAGGGACCAGCGATACCTCCCCACATGGTTATCAACTGAGAAGCGCCTCGAATGGCACCAAAGGCCTTTCTGCCAAAGTACTCACCCTGCATGGCGGGATACAATGGTACACCTCCTCCGTAGGGAGGGGCATAGATAATTAAGAAAATGATCATTTGCCATAGGGTAGTCACATTCATTAACAGAATTAAGCTCAAAGCCATTAGAAAAAATGTGGAGGCGGTAACATATCTTTTGTCGAAAATGTCTCCTAGCCAGCCGTAAATCAGGCGGCCTGGTATGCTTGCTACAGCCATAGCACCTAGTAAGAAGGCCGCTGTTCCTCGAGAGAAGCCAACATCTAGTAGATAGGGCATCTGATGAATTACAATCCCGTTAACTACCATCATGCGCAGACCAAAAGCTAAAGACATAAGCCAAAAAGCGCCAGTATGCACACTTTGGGAAATTGTGTAGTCTACCTCGGGCGGGATAACGCGGGGCCGCCACCATCTGGTTAGCCATCTCCGTCTTTTAGTATTGTTTTCAACTAATCGAGTGGGTTCATCATTTTGAGGAGAAACGCCATCGGGTACTAAACCCATGTCTTCGGGGCGATGGCGCATGATCAACGCCGTAGGTATGGCGATTGACCACATAATGATCCCAGCTGTAATGACGGCCGAGCGCCAGCCGAACTGGGTTATGAACCAAGCTAAGGCTGGAACCACGAAGCCACCCAACCCTATGCCTGTCATGGTGATTCCCATGGCCTGGCTGCGCTTTCTTCTGAACCAGTTGCCTACTGCGGTAAAGATGGCCATCCCAAATGCCAGGCCTGATCCAACGGAGAGGAATAGAACGAAAATTATGTAGAACATAAGTATAGAGTTCACTCTACTGAGTAGAATGAACCCCAGGCCCGTAATAAAAAGGCCAATCAACATAGGTTTGCGAGGCCCTAAACGATCCACTAAAGGGCCTACTATGATTCCGGCTACGCCGCTCTCCAATCGAGAAATGGAGATGACCCCGGAAAGGCTCGCCCTAGACCAACCGAATTCATTGATTAATGGGTTGAAGAAGGCGCTAAAGCCGTAGAAGAGGAGGCCACCGTTGAAGGTCATGGCCAAAGTACCCACCAGCACTATCCACCACCCGTAAAATATGTTACCTTTCCGCCGCGGCTGGGCACCATCGCTAGCGCTGTTGGTCACTTCCTTATCCCACTCTGCATCAATACAGCCAACATGATGATCTTTTCTGTAGCTGCCTCGATTTGCTATCGGGAAGTATATCTCTTCGCCTCAGGGTGGTCAATGGGCATAAAGTTTAGGTTCTGCTGGGGGACTATGCTTGTAGCCTAGTCAACGGAGACAGCTCAAGCTCATCGAAAATAGATCTGGGCATCCCGTGTGGCAGGTACGTAGCGATGCTCTTCAGATAGGTACATTATTTCAGGGAGATTTCCATCACTATTAGCTTCTATTGTGTTAAATCTAGGTATTTTGCAAATAGGCATAGTACTTTTTACCTAACTATTGACAAAAAAGTGCCAATAAGGTATATATCTACATTAGATATTCGTTTCACAAGCTTAGTTGAATTGCCATCTTTGACGTTTGTAGAGGGATAATTTCATATCATAGCCCGACAGTTTTAATGATTATTTAGGCCAGATCGCGTGGATTCAAGGCAACGTTTCGTAGCGCCCATCCAGAAATCTTTAAGACTAACCATAAACGGACAGCGACTTCAAACTGCCGTCGGCACCACTGTTTTGGAGGCGGCACGGCAGGCCGAGATTTATATCCCTACTTTGTGCTCTCATCCATATCTAAAGAGCACCGGCACCTGTCGTATGTGTGCGGTGGAAATAGAGGGCGTACAAGGGTTGCCCTTGGCCTGCAACACTCCCGCCACCGAGGGCATGATAGTACGCACTGATTCCTCTCAGATCTCCCAGCTCCGTCGGTCCATTTTGGAATATTATATAGCCGATAATCAGCACCCGCGGGTTTGCTTGGTATGCTGGCGAAGGCAAGCTTGCCCTCCCAAACAAACCTGTCTACGCAATGTTGCTTGGGCCGATACGACCTCCTGTCTTTTTTGTACAAAAAACCAACGTTGTGAGTTCCAAGATGTGTCCTTTCAGATTAGGGTGGGGCAGGTAGGCCGACCTTATCGATATCAGGGGCTAGACGTCCTAGATCGAGAGCCCTTTTTCGATCGTAACTACAATCTGTGCATTGTCTGTGGTCGCTGTGTTCGTGTCTGTAACGAGGTGCGGGGGGCGGGGGCCATCACCTTCAAATACCGTAACGGATTGCCGGCGGTGGGGGCTAATGTAGAAGAATCGTTACGGGACTCTCGATGTCAGTTCTGTGGCGCTTGCGTCGATGTTTGCCCCACTGGCGCCCTCATGGAGCGGGCCACCCAGCGGCCAGGGTTCAGCGTGGTGGATAGCCAGGAGTGGACCGTATGTCCCTATTGTGGGGTGGGCTGCCGGCTGAGGCTAGATATAAAAGCGGGGGAGATCATTCGCTCTTTCCCCGACCCCGATGGCCCCGCCAACGCGGGGCAGGCCTGCGTAAAAGGCAAGTTCGGCCTTTCCTTTATTAATAGCTCAAAGCGTCTCACCACTCCTTTGGTTCGAGTAGAGGGCCAATTAGTTCCCACATCATGGGAAGACGCTCTAAACTTGGTGACCGGCCAGTTGGCTCAGCATCGGGGGACTTTTGCTGCCATCGCCTCAGCCCAGGCTACCAATGAAGACAACTATGTTCTGCAGAAATTCGTTCGGACGGTGATGGCTACCAACAACATCGACTACAACGGCCGCTATAGTCACGTCTCCTCTGTGGAAGGCCTCACTACCAATTTTGGAGTAGGCGCTATGACCAACTCCATCCAGGATATTGGGGAGGCCTCCTGTATTCTAGCCTTGGGAACCAGCACTTGTAGCTCCCACCCCGTAGTCGCCCTCCAAATAATCAGAGCGGTACGTCGTGGGGCGAAACTGATAGTGGTCAACCCGCGGTGGATAGATCTATGCCGTTTCGCTGACCTGTGGCTCCAGCCCCGGCCAGGCACCGATCTGACCCTTTTGGCAGGGATGATGAGGGTTATTTTGGATCGTGGCTGGAGGGATGAGGCCTTTGTTCAAGATCGTTGTCAGAGTTTCCCCGCCTTCGCACAATCTCTACAAGCCTTCGACCTGAACCGAGTGGAAGAAATCACCGGAGTGCCCCAAGAGCAAATCGTCCAAGCAGCTCAATGCTATGCTATTAACCGTCCGGCCACCATCCTCTACGCCACGGGAATTACCCAGCATTCTAACGCCACGGATACCGTCCAAGCGATAGCCAACTTGGCCTTACTC
>JACQTR010000163.1 GCA_016210705.1 Chloroflexota bacterium
CCATGGACCGCCGCCTTAACTAAGGGAGAGCCGACCACGGTGCGAGCGGCGGCGCGAGCATCGGTCGCGGTCAAGGCCCCCTCCACAGTAACGGTGATAAGTTTGGTAGCCCCCTCTCCGTCTCTGGCCACCGCTTTAGCCAGATGAATACAGACCTCTTTTAACATCTCCTCAAAAACCCCGCCTGGAGAGGTTCCTTCTTCTATCTTTTCGCCTGACGCCAAGCCATTGGCAAGAAGGACCACCGTATCGTTAGTGCTGGTATCACCATCGATCGTAATCATATTAAAAGAGACGTCCACTGCTCGGTGCAGGGCCCTCTTCATAAATCCTAGCTCTAGGTTGGCGTCGGTGGACAAAAAACAGAGCAAGGTAGCCAAGTTAGGGTGGATCATGCCCGCGCCCTTGGCGATGCCTGCGACCACCATCCCATCCCGAGAAAAGGCCACCTCCTTAGGAAAGGTGTCGGTGGTGGTGATAGCTCGGGCAAGGTCATGGCCCCCGTCTCTAGACAAGGCAATTTTTTCAACAGCAGCGCCTATTTTGTCCATGGGTAAGGGCACGCCGATAACGCCAGTGCTGGCCACCACCACATCTTGGGGGGAAACCCCCAGCTTTCTGCCTACCAAAGTCGCCATCGTTGCCGCGTCCTTCAATCCCCGCTCTCCGGTTGCCGCGTTGGCACAGCCGCTGTTAACTACTATGGCTTGGGCTCGGCCGTCGTCGAGATGGTGCTGGCTTACCAAAACGGGGGCCGCCTTAACCTTATTAGTGGTAAAAAGGCCTGCGGCTTGACAAGACGCCTCCGAATAAAGAACGCCCAAATCCAAAACCTTCTCCCCAGCCGTTTTTATTCCTGCGTAGCAGGCCCCTGCCAGATAACCTCGAGGGCTAGTTATAGTGCCTTGCGGTAGAGGCTCCAGGCTCACGGGTAAAGGGCCAAACCTTCCAGCCCCATGGTCTCGGGAAAACCCAACATAAGGTTCATGTTCTGAATGGCTTGGCCAGCCGCACCCTTCACCAAGTTGTCCAGGCAACTGACCACAATGAGCCGCCCTGTGCGCAGGTCCAAGGTGGGGTAAATAAGGCAATAGTTGTTTCCCTGGGTGTGTTTGGTCTGAGGTGGCTCATCCACCACCTTCACAAAGGGCTCACCCTTATAAAAGTCCTTATAGAGAAGCCTTAGCTCCTCTTTTCCTTTTTCCCCGGAGACAATTCTTCCCTCTACCAATGAGGCGTAGCAGGTACTCAAAATGCCCCTGGTCATGGGGATTAAATGAGGCACAAAAGTGACCGCAGGACGCCAGCCAGCACGTAAACTAGCCAACTCATTCACGATCTCGGGAAGATGACGATGGCCGTTAAGGCCATAAGCAGAGACATTCTCATTGGCCTCGGAGTAGTGGTAGGTTAACCCTAGGGTTCTTCCCGCACCAGAGACCCCAGATTTACTATCGACCACTATATCGGCTTGGATAAGCCCCTCTTTCACCGCCGGAGCCAGGGCCAAGATGGCCGACGTGGGATAACACCCCGGGTTGGCCACGAGACGAGTCGAAGCCACCGCCGAACGATGAAGTTCGGGAAGGCCATAAACGGCCTCTTTTAGAAGGTGGGGTGCGGGATGGGGAACACCGTACCACTGCTCATATTCAGCGGCGTCCTGAAGCCGGAAATCAGCGCTTATATCGATGACCTTGACCCCAGTCTCAATGAGCGGAAGAAGGGCTTCGGCACTGGCCTTCTGGGGTAGCGCAGAGAGGGCCAAATCCACATCGCCTACCTGGTCGCCGATGGTCAAATCTATATCCGCCAGATGGGGGAAGACCTTCCCCAAGCTCCGACCTGCCTCGCTGCGACCCGTGACAGCAGCTATTTCCACCCCTGAATGACGATACAAAAGCCGGGCCAGCTCGACTCCAGCATAGCCGGTAACGTTAATAATGCCCACCTTCATGACTTAGACCTCAGCAATAGGGTGAGCCTCAGTATACACCCTGGGGCTAGTGACGGCAAGGTTGTGTACTCGTCCAGTAGATCCCGTACACTTTTTGCTCTTTTCATGTGGGATAGAACCGTTGCAGAAACTGCAAAGGCGTTAGGTAGCCCAAGGCTTGATGGGGCCGCACCGTGTTGTAG
>JACQTR010000182.1 GCA_016210705.1 Chloroflexota bacterium
GCCGTAGATAGCTACATTCCCCTCCTCTACCTCAGCGGTGAAGGTATTTACGATTCGGGCTCGGGTCAGGAGGAGGTCGGCGGGAGCAGCGCCTTTGGCCACACTAATTAGGCCTTCTAGGCTCAAGAGGTCTCCTCTAGATAATAGATTTCAGGAAGGTAGCGGAACTTTTCGTTATAATCTATGCCGTAGCCGACCACGAAGACATCGGGGATCTCCATCCCCTTATAATCAATGGCCAGGTCAATCTGGCGGCTACTGGGCTTATCTAGCAGGGCGCACAGTTTTAGGGAACGGGGCTTTTTCTTTGCTAAGTAGTCCAGAAGAAAATGGATGGTAAGCCCGGTGTCAACTATATCCTCCACCACTAATACATCTCTGTCTCTTATAGGAGAACGGAGGCCTTGAACCACACGAATTTTGCCTGAACTTTTGGTTTTGGTGCCGTAGCTGGAAAGCTTAACAAACTCTATTTCCACAGGGATATCCAGGGCCCTAATAAGGTCGGCCATAAAAACAAAAGCGCCCTTCAGGACGCCTACCAAAAGGGGGGGCTGGTCTCGATAATCGCGCTTAAGCTCTTCCGCTATTCGGCCGATAGCCTTTTCTATCTCTTGCTGAGAGACGAGAAGTTTAAGCTTTTCCATGAAGGTTGGCCCCTTCTTTGGTACTATAGGCCATTACCTCCTCCCCGTCAACGAGACAGGATTTGCATAAAAAGTCTGTAAGATTGCTTCGCTGTGCTCGCAATGACTAAAGAAAAAGCCTCCACAAGGTCATTGTTAGGGCGAAGCCGTTCGACTGAGATCTTGGCGAGTTCAATCGAGCCGCTCACGCCGAAGCCCGTGGCAATCTTGATTATTTGTGCAAAATCAACCGACGGTTTAGGGTTCTAGGAACTGCCTTATGGCTTCTATGAGGGCTAAGGGCTTATCCTGGGGCACGGTGTGGCTGGCCCCTTCTATCTCTATTAATTGCGATCCAGCTATGGACGCCTGCATTTGCCGGGAGCCAGCGTCGGTTAGGATAGAGCTTTCTGCGCCCCGAACAATGAGGGTAGGACAACATATAAGCTCCACTAAAGGCCACAAATTGACCACACGCCATGGTCCTTGACGGGCCTTATCCCGGATAGCCCTGTCAAATTTCCAGGTAAGCTTGCTGTTGTGGAAGGGTTTGACACTGTGGCCCACTAGAAATTGGATAAGCCTCGGCGAAGCCAATGGTAGAAGTCGGCGTATCTCTTGCTCGACCTCTTTCCGAGAGCCCATTACCTCGGGCATGGCAATGATTGTCTGTCTGATCGTCTCCGAGACTTGGGCGTCATCGTCCGGGCGACCTTCGATCAAAATCAGGCGGGACGTCCGTTGCGGGTAGAGGGCGGAGTACATCAGTGCATGGCGAGCCCCCATGGAGTGGCCGATGAGTATCATATCCCTTAACCCTAGGATCTCCACCAGGGCTTGGATATCAGATATATGATCTTCGATAGTGTAGGCACCGTCTGAGGCCCATGCGCTATCGCCGTGTCCTCGCTGATCCAGGGCCAAGATGTGGTAACGCTCCCTAAGAGCTAGGGCTAAGGGCTCCCAACTGCGGGCAAAGTTCGTCAGGCCGTGGAGCAAGAGCAGGGTTTGATGGACTGAGTGGCCCCATTCCAGAAAATGGAGCCGCAGTGCCCCCAGCCAGAGGTAGCCATGCCTAGGCTCAACGCTCGTTGGCCCTCTCCTCAATTGATTTGCTACTTAGGTTAGTCCATATGGTTATGCCCATCGCGCCTTGAGTTTGCTCCGGTGGAGCTTAGAAGCTCCGATAGCGGTTGACAATGGGCAGGCGGCGGTCCTTGCCGAAGGCCCTGGGGGTGATCTTGATGCCAGGGGGAGCCTGACGCCGTTTGTACTCGCTGCGGTCCACCATAGAGATTACCCGTTTCACTACCGCCTCATCAAAACCCATTTCTATCATTTCGGGGAAGGTGCGATCGTCTTCAACATAAGCTTGAAGGATGGGATCGAGGACAGGATAGGGAGGCAAGGTATCCACATCCCTTTGGTTAGGTCGCAGCTCGGCGCTGGGCTCCTTAACTATGACGCTGTGGGGAATAATGGGGTGGAGTGATAGGTAATTCCGATAGTGAGCCAGTTGGTAGACCAAGGTCTTGGTTACATCCTTGATAACGGCAAAACCTCCTGCCATATCCCCATAAAGAGTGCTGTAGCCGGTGGCCATCTCACTCTTGTTTCCGGTGGCCAGAACCAACCAGCCGAATTTATTGGAGAGGGCCATGAGTATGTTGCCTCGAATCCGAGCCTGGAGGTTTTCCTCGGTGACGTCAGGCTGAGTGCCCTGGAAAGCATCCTGGAGTATGCGCAGGTAAGTGGCATGAGTACGGGCGATGGGAACGGTGATTAGTCTAATACCCAGGTTCTTGGCCAAGACTTGGGCATCGGTGCGGCTACCCCGGGAGGAGTATTGAGAGGGCATGGAGACGCCGATCACGTTCTCCGGTCCCAGGGCATCGACGGCGATTACAGCGGTTAGGCTGGAATCGACCCCTCCAGAAAGGCCGATAACGACCTTACGAAAGCCATTTTTGTGGACATAATCTTTGGTTCCCAGAACTAGGGCAGCATAGACCTCGGCGACTACATCTGCGTAAACCCTCACCTCCTGGCTGGATAACGGAGGTTTAGGGGGTAAGAGCTCAGCCTGGGAAATCACCTGACTTTCTACCTCCGCCTCTAAACCTTGGGATAAAAATTTCTCCTTCCTTCGCCTCGGATCATGCAGACGTGAGCGAAATACAGCCTCCACATCCAGGTCAGCCACTACCAAGTCCTCTTCAAACTGCTTGCCTCTAGTTATAACCTCCCCTGTTTGGTCGAAGATAACACTGGCTCCATCAAAAACCAATTCGTCCTGTCCTCCTACCAGATTGGTGTAGGCCAGGATAACCGAGTTGTCATAAGCCCTGGTGGCCAACATTTTCTCCCGTAACTGGCGCTTACCGGCGTAGAAAGGGGAGGCATTTATATTAATTATGACCTCGGCTTCGCCATGGCTCTGATAGCTTACCGGTCCCATGGGATACCAGATATCCTCGCA
>JACQTR010000154.1 GCA_016210705.1 Chloroflexota bacterium
AGGATGGGTTGGTCAGTGGCACTGGAGAGAAGCTACGGGTGGTTTATCCTGGGATACTCAGCCGAAGCGGGCCGGATTTTAGAGACTCCGTTGTGACCACCGACAGTGGGCGATGGCTGAAGGGTGATGTTGAGGTCCACCTTCGCTCCAGCCAATGGCAGGCCCATGGCCACCATCGGGACCCCGCTTACAACGGGGTAGTGCTCCATTTAGTTTTCTGGGACGACGAAGGTAAGGCCGCCCTCTTGGAGAACGGGGAAAGGGTCCCAGTGCTGGTCGTGGCGAAGAGTTGGGAGGTGGGAGATGAACCTTTGCCGGGAGGTTTGCCCTGTCAAGCTAGAGCTGAGGATGATGAGGCCTTGGGACGAATTTTAGATGAGGCTGGGGTGGAACGTTTTTATGGGCAGGTAACCCATTTGGAGCAGGATATGGCGGCAAAGGAGCCCTCTCGAGTGCTTTACGAAGGGCTTATGGTGGCCTTAGGTTATTCTCAAAACAAAGAGGCCTTTATGGAACTAGCACAACGGTTGCCCCTGGGGTTATTGGAGACCCTGGTTAAGGATAAGCCCCCGCCGCAGCGGGTTCTGATCCTTCAGGCCCTTCTTTTGGGCACTGCCGGTCTTCTCTTGGCCTCAGTTGTGGGAATGGAGTGGAGGCAGTTGAGAGAGGCATGGCAAACCTATGGCGGTGGGGAGTCCATGTCGCAGCGGCGGTGGCGTATAGCTGGGGTTAGGCCCACTAACCGGCCCCAGCGCCGCCTGTTGGGGATGGGCTATCTTTTAGCTCGCTCCCTAGGGAAGGGCTTAGTGGGGACCCTTATGGAACTCCTGGATCGGGCCTCGACGCCACGCTCTCTGGCAGAAGGGTTAAAGGTGATAGCCTCTGGCTCTGAGAGGGAGCCAGCCCTCATCGGCTGGGGGCGGGCTGCGGCCATGGTGGTTAACGTGGTATTACCTTTCGCCGCGGCCTGGGCTAGGCTTACTTCCCAGAGCTCTTTGGCCAGACAGGCTGAAATAGTTTATCGGCGTCATCCGCTGTTGGAGGAAAACGAAGTAACCCATCATATGAGGAACCAGTTGGGTTTAGGGAGAGGCATTATAAGGACGGCTTGTCGTCAACAAGGGCTACTTCATCTCTACAAAGTTTTTTGTAGCCAAGGTAGTTGCCTCCGTTGTCCCTTATCGGGACGGTCATCTGAGCATAAGATTCGGGGCAACGTCTAGATCCCATCCGGCGATCTGGCCAGCTTTTAAATGGAAATAGCCGCAAGCAGCGATCATAGCGGCGTTGTCAGTGCATAGGGCAGGGCTGGGGCAGCGGACAGGGATAGGAGAATGAGAGGCCATGTGGCGACGGAGGGTTTCGTTAGTGGCCACGCCGCCGGCTAGAAGAATCTCCTTTACCCGATGTTTCTTGGCCGCGGCCACGGTTTTGGTGACCAGGACGTCCACCACCGCCTCTTGAAAACTGGCGGCCAAGATGGCTGCCTTTGGTTCCGCTTTCTGGATAAGGCGGAGGACCGCCGTCTTTAGGCCGCTGAAGCTGAAGTCGTCGCTTCCCTTAAGCCAAGCTCGAGGTAGGGTGATGGGGACGGTAGTCACCGTTCGGGCTGCGGTCTCGATGACGGGACCACCGGGATAGCCCAACCCCAGGAGTCGAGCCACTTTATCGAAGGCCTCCCCAGCGGCATCATCTCGGGTTCGCCCCAGGGGTTGGTATTGACCATGGCCCCTCATAACGACCAATTCGGTGTGGCCTCCCGATGCGATAAGGCAGAGGGCAGGGAAGGCCGGAGGATTATTTCCTTCTAGCCAGTGGGCGTAGATATGCCCCTCTAGATGGTTGATCCCGATGAGAGGGAGGTGGCGAGCTAAGGCTATGGCCTTGGCCAGATTGACTCCCACCAGAAGGGAGCCCACCAGACCTGGGCCCACGGTAACGGCTATCGCTGCCAACTCCGACCAGGAAATCTGGGCCTGGCTCAGAGTCTCCTGGATGGTGGTGACGAAGGCGATGAGGTGCTGCCGGGAGGCTACCTCGGGGACTATGCCCCCATACCGGGCGTGGATTTCCACTTGTGAGGCCACTATGTTGGACAGGATACGGGTGCCATCGGCCACCACTGCAGCGCTGGTCTCATCGCAAGAGGACTCTATTCCTAGTATATTCATGACTCAATCAACGAAGGTGCTGATCTCGTCCAGGTCCTTCCTGGGCAAGGGTCGGGGTTGGTGGGCCGCTACCCCTAGGGAAGCCAGTCCCAGTAACATCCAGGGCTTTTCCACCCCCAGCATGGCCTCCAACTCGGGTCCAGCGAAATCCACCGGGGCCGTAGCCCAGGCAGAGCCGTAGCCTAAAGCGGTGGCGGCCAACAATATATAGGCTACGGCCATGCTTACGCCCTGCAGGCCGGAATCGAAGGCTTGGAGGCCTTGGAGCTCCGGTCTGCCTACGGGCCAGGGTTGGGTGAGGACGGCGATTACCACTGGGGCTTGGCCAAAGTAGTTGGCGTAAAAGCGCATCTCTTCGATTCGCCTCCGGCGCACCTCATCGGTCTCTAATTGGATACGAGTATCCATCATAGCGTTGACCATTTCCTGGAGTTGCTTTTTGAACTCCGGGTTGCGGATGACGATGAAGTGCCAAGGCTGTTCGTTTTTTGGGCTAGGGGCCAGGCGAGCCGCCTCTAGGATAGCTTTAAGGTCCTCCTCTTTTACAGTATCGGAGGTGAAGCGACGGATGCTGCGGCGACGGCGGACTACTTCAAAAAAGTCCATTTCTAGCCTCCTTGGTGGCGGTTAGAAAAACCCAAGTGACTAAAGTGGTCAAGACGAGACCTCCTAAAAGGGCATAACCCCAGGGGCTGTAGCTATTGGTTCTCCCAGGGGATACTCCATCACTGACTTTGGCTATAGAAGGTGAAGGCGTTGCCGTTGGGGAAGGGTAGGTGGGTGACACATTAACTAGGTAGGCCCTTTCCGCCCTGCGCCCTTGAAGGTCTCTGACAACTAGGGTCAACAGATGCTGCCCCGGGCTTAATTGGCGGCTGTCTAGGGTTAGTTTTTCGTTGCCGATAGCCAAAAGCTCATCGTCTACTAGGGCTTTTACCTCGATGATGGGACTATTGGCAAAGACGATGATGGGAACTGTCCCTGACCAAGGGTCTATTGGGTTGACTAGCTCAACCCGCAGCGGCTCGACGGCTTGATAGCGGGTATAGGTGAAGAAGCGGCGGATAATGGGGTTTAAATTGGCCTCGGTATGGCTTTGTAGTAGGTCGAGGAGGGCAGGGCTGGTAGTTATGTTGCCCCCAAAAAGCCGAAGGTAGTCCTTCAAAGCCCTTTGGAGGCTCTCTTCCCCCATAGTTTGGTATACCTCCTCCCAAAATTGGGCGCCTCGACGGTAAACTATAGCAAAATAATGGTCTTCGTTGGCAAAGTCGTAGATGCTGCTATCCACCGGCCTATCGTCGTAGATCTCCCTGGCTGACGCCAAGGGCCTGCTCACCACGCTTTGCCACCAGCCAGCAAACAGGTAAGGGTATTGGGTTCTTGCCCAATGCAAAGGAAGCCAGGTGGCGAGGGCCTCATCAAGCCATGGCTCATACACTTGGTCGTTGCCCACCAGACTGTAGAACCACTGATGAGCTATCTCATGGAGGATGAGATAATTAAGATAGCTCCCTTTGCTGCCCGACTGTTGGGAGGTGGCGCTGCTGATGAAGACAAGTTGGGGGTATTCCTGGCCCACTATGCTGGTACTGGGTGTGGACATCTCAGCGATAGCCAGAGAGGGATAGGGGTAGGGCTCCAGATAATCCGCCATCCAGAGCAGCATATCCTCGGCGGCCTCTAGGTAGGCCTCGCCCGCGGCTGTGTGTTCGGGTAGGTAGTAGGCGGTAACCTCTACCCCAGCCACCAGCCGGGATTGGATTTGGTAGCGTGGTGATATGGCCAATGCAAAATCCCTTACCCCTTGAGCCTCCAGGTTCCAGGTGTTCTCCTGGTGGCTAACTAGGTTGCCGGTATGGGCGACGGTTGCCGCTGAGGAGGTGGTCAGCGCAACTTTGTAATCGGCGACCTGAGTAAAAAAGGGATCGCCCATTTCGGTGTGAGGGTAGCGGGCCCAGCCTTCGGGGGCTCCCGCCAAGGCCAATCGAGGGCCGCGATAAGGGGCCAAGACGGGATACCAATTGCCCAGGGTGATAATTCTTTCGGCGACTCCATATCTTCCCCCCTGATGAGGTATTTGTAACTGGAAGGTAAGGGCAATGGTGGCAGACTTTCCTCGTGCCAGTATTTGAGGCAGGGGCACTTCTAGCACAGTATTCTCTTGTTGAGGAATGACCTTTATATCATTTACTCGGGCGTCGTAGAGGGTGAAGCCGCCATAGGCAGCAGAGTGGACTTGAAAAACGACGCTGGATAGAGGGTCAGGCGTATTGTTAGTGAAAAGGAGAGTTTCCTGAGCGTTGAGGGTGGCATTTTCCCAATCCAAGTAGGCGTCAATGGAATATTGCGGAGGAGTTTGGGCCCAGGCTGGAGCCGACATAACCGAAAAGGCTATGACCAACAAAGGGATGAACAGCCATCGCCAAACCTTCATTTAGCTTCACCTAGCTAGAATAGGGAAGTGCTCTAAGACTGGGAGCCGGCGCTTATCCTTAGGCTAACCAGGTCTCCCATCTCCTTGGTGCCCACCTGCTTCATCCCCGCCTCCATAATATCGTAGGTGCGATAGCCCGCGTCGAGGATGTCCGTTACCTCTTGTTCCACGGCCTCTGCCTCCTGAACTAGACACAAGGAGTGGCGAAGAAGGAGGGCAGCGCTCAAGATGGTGGCGATGGGGTTGGCCAGGTTCTGGCCGGCCCGACGTGGGGCGCTGCCGTGGATGGGTTCATAGAGGCCAAAGGTTCCCCATCGCTCCCCTAGTAGTTTGCGGGTTTTTGATCCCAGGCTGGCGGAGGGAAGCATGCCCATGGAGCCGGCCAGCAGGGAAGCTTCGTCGGTAAGGATATCGCCAAAGGTGTTCTCGGTGACAATGACGTCGAAGACTGAGGGCTGACGAATGAGCTGCATGGCGCAATTATCCACCAGCATGTGCTCTAGCTCCACATCGGGGTAGAGGGGAGCCATCTCCATGGCCTTTTGACGCCACAGCCGCGATGTCTCCAGGACGTTGGCCTTATCCACCGAGGTCAATTTGTGGCGGCGCTGCCGCGCCAGCTCGAAACCCATGCGGAGAATACGCTCTATCTCCCTTTCGGAATAGGCCATGGTATCCACCGCCCGTCGGCCCCGCGATGTGTGCCACTGGCGTTTGGGCTTGCCGAAATATAGTCCTCCGGTCAGCTCCCTTACCACCACCAAGTCCACATCTTTTACAGCTTCGGCTTTAAGGGTGGCGGTATGGACGAGGCAAGGAAGCATCTTGACCGGCCTAAGATTGGCGAAGAGTCCTAAACCCTTTCGAATGGCCAGGAGGCCGTCCTCGGGGCGAACCTTGGCTTGGGGATCATCCCACTGGGGGCCGCCTACCGCGCCCAAAAGGACGGCGTGGCTTCGCCGACATAGGTCTAGGGTGGCGTCGGGCAAGGCCGTCCCAAAACGGTCTATGGCGGCGCCTCCTATTAAGGCGTAATGGAAGACAAATTCGTGATTATAGCGTTGCCCCACGGCCTTGAGGACCTTTACCGCCTCGGCTGTAACCTCGGGACCGATGCCGTCGCCGGGAAGCACCGCAATATTAGCTTTCATACAGCTATACCTCCTGATTATCGCCCGCCCGGGGCTCTTGGGGTGCCACCTGTCAGCATCCCGGCTCCCCTGGGTGTCCGCAGCAGTCGCTGCCAGTGCGTATTTTGCGCCAGTTGTTGGCGATAAGAAGTCGAATTTTAGTGGGCCAAGGCATGGGCTGGCGCAGGTTAGTGAAAAATGCTCCGAGACCAGCCCTTCGGCTCACGATTTCGCCTTTTGAGCCTGGAGCCGACGCTTGGTGTACTCCACTAGACCCCCGGCCTCGATAAGCTCTAGAACAAAGGGAGGGTAGGGCTTGGCCTGAAAGGTCAGCCCTCGAGTTAGGTTTTTGATCTGGCCGGTGGTCAAGTCCACCTCCAACTCATCGCCCTTTTCGGTGCCGGCCACGGCCTCATCGCTCTCTAGGATGGGAAGCCCCATGTTCATGGAGTTGCGATAAAAGATGCGGGCGAAGCTCTGGGCGATGACGCAGGAGATGCCGACGGCCTTGATGGCGATGGGTGCGTGCTCTCGGGAGGAGCCGCAGCCAAAGTTGGTGGTGGCCACGATGATGTCTCCTGGTTTCACCCGAAGCTGGAAACTGGGGTCTATGTCCTCCATGCAGTGGGGGGCCAGCTCCGCCGGCTCCGAGGTATAAAGGTAGCGGGCGGGAATGATGACGTCAGTATCTACGTTGGCGCCATATTTGTGGACGTAGCCTTTTAAGATCAATGCTTTTGCCTCCATTCGATAAGTAGTCCCGTTGTAGGAGGGCTTCGGCATCAAAGCCTCCTGTGGGCGTGGAGTCTCGCAACTTGTAGACGGTGACAGTGAAGCGAGCGCTCGGTACGTGTCTATCGGCGCGAAGTGCGTCGTGAAGCTCGTCTTCCCATGCATACGGCAGGTCGATGTTCGAGTAGGAGGGATGGGACGAGATGGAGATACGCCAAAGTACAGAGA
>JACQTR010000155.1 GCA_016210705.1 Chloroflexota bacterium
CAATAAAGCGTTTCTCCTAGACGACCTCCCTCTCTCCTTATGCATAGAAACCCAAGGGGGCATCTTCGCCAGGATAATTTCCAGAAACACCCCGCTGCCAGCCTCGGAGGCGCGCATTTTCACCACGGCGGCCGATAATCAGACCACGGTGGACATCCATGTGCTCCAAGGGGAGCGAGAGCTGGTTCAGGACAACGTCTCTCTGGGACAATTTTCCCTCCAGGGCATCCCACCCCTTTTGAGCGGAGTGCCCAAGATCGAGGTCGCCTTTGAAGTCGATGTCGATGGGATTGTACACGTATCGGCCAGAGACTTGCTAACTGAAAACGAGGAAAAGATTAAGATCGTTCCCTCTTGGGGGCCATCCATAGTGGATAATCCGGACTTTTCTCCTGCCTTAGGCCACAGGCTCCATCCACCTTAATGGGGGCAAGCCACAGCCTCAAGCCCCTTAGCCCACTCCTCATTCTATACCTCTCTTCGGCAAGCCTCACAAGTATTGACATAGGTCTACATCATCCTTAAGCAAGCTGCAGAAGCAAATAAAAAGGCGCAAAAAATGCGGAAGTGCTATAATGGGGGCAAAACTCATGGTTAAAAAAAGAGCGTTTTTCGCAGCATGAGCGACCAGGCGGGCGGGCCAAGAGACGGCCAAAAAGATCAGACTCTTAAAGGGACATATAGGAATATAAGAATCAGGAGTGAACCATTATGGCGCAGGCACCAACCGAGATCCTGACCCTTAAAGTAGCCGAGGCTCTACCCAAGGACGTGGGGCGGGCCATCGCCCGGCTCGACCCCCAGGATATGGCAAGGGTATCAGCCGAGGCGGGAGATATCCTCCAGATCCAGGGCAAAAGGCCCACCGTGGTCAAGGCCATGCCCGCCTATCCCCAAGATAGAGGCAAGGGCATAATCCAGATAGACGGCATCGCCCGAGAGAACGCCCAGGCCGGCCTGGGAGAAAAGGTGGCGGTCCAGAAAATAGACTACCAAAGGGCCAACACCGTAGTCCTCGCCCCCATAAGCGCCACCAGCTCCTTCGCCAGGGAAAGGGACCGGAGATACCTGAGAAGGCTTCTGGAGGGGCTGCCGGTGACCCAAGGAGACAAAGTAAGGGCCACTTTGCTGGGCAGCCGCCACCAGGAGTTTTTGGTGATGGAGGTCAACCCCAAAGATGCCGTGGTCATCGGCCCCATTACTAATATAAGGGTTAGGGGAGAGGCTGCGGCGGGCGTGGAGAAAACCGGCGTGACCTACGAGGACATCGGTGGGCTGCAAAAGGAGATCCAAAGGATAAGGGAGATGATCGAGCTACCCTTGAAGTACCCTGAACTTTTCGAAAGACTAGGAATAGATGCCCCCAAAGGGGTGCTACTCTACGGCCCGCCAGGGTGTGGCAAAACCTTGATCGCCAGAGCTGTAGCCAATGAAACGGATGCCCATTTTCTCCACGTCAGCGGCCCCGAGATAACTCACAAGTTTTATGGTGAGAGCGAAGCCCACTTAAGAGCCATCTTTGACCAAGCCAACCAAAACGCCCCGTCCATAGTCTCCCTTGACGAGGTCGATGCCATAGCCTCTAAACGGGAGGATGTCCGGGGAGATCAGCAGGTGGAACGGAGAGTGGTGGCCCAGCTTTTGGCCTTAATGGATGGGCTCAAGTCCAGGGGCCAGGTCATCGTCATCGGGGCTACCAACATACCCCACGTATTGGACCCCGCCTTGAGACGGCCGGGGCGCTTCGACCGCGAGATTTCGTTAAGCGTCCCGGACAAGACCGGACGACTGGAGATCCTCCAAATCCACAGCCGAGGGATGCCCTTAGGCGACGATGTGGACTTAGCTAAACTGGCAGAGATCACCCACGGCTTCGTGGGCGCCGACCTCGAGGCATTATGTCGAGAGGCGGCGATGCTCGTGCTAAGACGGATGATGCCCAGGATCGAGCTAGGAATTGACTCTATCCCTTATGAATTGCTCTCCGAACTGGAAATTGGGATGGACGACTTCCTCGAGGCGCTGAAAGAAGTAGAGCCTTCGGCCATCAGGGAGGTTTTCACCGAGGTTCCTGATGTGCAATGGGACGACGTGGGAGGCCTGGAGGAAACTAAAAGAGTGCTTATGGAGACCATAGAATGGCCCCTTAAATACCCCGATGTATTTGAGCACGCCCATACTCGTCCCCCTAAGGGCATCCTTCTCACCGGAGCCCCGGGCACAGGCAAGACCCTATTGGCCAAAGCGGCGGCCAGCCAGAGCCAGGTGAACTTCATCTCAGTGAAAGGTCCATCCCTCCTCTCTATGTGGGTCGGCGAATCAGAGAAAGGCATTAGAGAGGTTTTCAAGAAGGCAAAGCAGGCCAGTCCTTGTATCGTATTCTTCGATGAAATAGATGCCATCACCCCCATCAGAGGAGTAATGGGCGATTCCCACACCACCGAGCGGGTGATCAGCCAGTTCCTGGCCGAGTTGGACGGCATAGAGGAGCTCAAAGGGGTAGTGGTTCTGGCAGCCACGAACCGGCCCGACATCATCGATCCTGCCCTTCTTCGGGCCGGCCGATTCGACCTGGTCTTGGAGTTGCCCGTACCCGATGAGAAAGCCAGGCTGGAAATATTTAAGATTCACACCAAGGACAAACCTCTGGCCAAAGACGTTGATCTAAAAAACCTAGCCAAAATCACTGAGGGCATGACAGGGGCAGACATCGAAGGCATTTGTCGCCGCGCCTCTATGTTGGCTATACGGGAATACGTGAATAGCCTCGGTTCAAAACCCAAGGCGTCAAAAGCCACTGCCTTAAAAATTGATGCTAAACATTTCGAGGAGGCGCTGACGGCCATCGGGAAAAGGATGTGAGAGAATTATTATATGTACCGATAATCCACAGCGAATCAGATCTAGGAAGTTTGGGCCCCATGATCGCCAAGAAAAGCGCCTCCCTCTACGGCGAAAAACGGTGGGCAGAACACCAAAAAACGGTGGCTAAATTCTGGGAAAGGGTCGCCGATTATCTCCTCTCCCTGGACGCCGCCCGCTTGAAGATATACCAGGATGGATTGGCTGCCGATGGCGATTTGGGCCGGCAAATAGTCGAGGAGGCGGCAAAGAGGGGCAGCCTGAATCATCAGCTCCTTTGGCGCCTCCTGAGCCAAGGGGCAAAAATAAGAAAGACCGAGGATGCAACCCTCCTGCTAAAAGAGTACGAAGACTTAACCCGCCAAACCAGGGCTAAATCGCCTGTCCGCAATGATGGATTAGCGAGAGAACGTTTAACCGAAAAAAGGGATACCTTTGTAGCCAAAACCATTAATGAGACATTGGCCGAAGGGGAGGTGGGTGTCCTCTTCATGGGAGCCTATCACGACATACTAGCCCACCTTTCCCAGGACATCGTGGTGAAACAACTCAAAGAACGCGGGAAGGTAGTGGCCTATTTCAACGAGCTAGTATCGGGAAGGGAAGAGGAAAGATTGCGGCAACTGGCCCTCTACTTAACCTCGCCTGTAGCCCTCCCCTTGACGGCGTAACTGGGCAAGCCGCTCCTGCTATATCCCTTACCCATCTCGCACATTCAAGAAGTTTGGATTTCTTACCTGCGACTGCTATAATTGGGGCAAATTAAGAAAACTACGCCAAGCCAAGAACATAAGGAGGAATTTATATGGACTGGGGAATGAAAAATCGTCTGTCGCAGCTCATTCAAGCCGATGGACACTGCCTCTTTCTGCCGGTAGACCATGGCTATTTTCAAGGGCCGACCCGAAAATTGGAGGCGCCAGGGAAGACCATCGAGCCGCTCCTCGACTACGCCGATGCCTTATTCATCACCAGGGGAGTGCTTCGCTCCTCGGTGGATCCGAAGAGAAGTAAACCCATCATCCTTAGGGTATCCGGCGGCGCCAGCGTGGTGGGCAAAGACCTGGCCAACGAGGGCATCACCACCTCCATGGAGGAGGCCCTCCGCCTCAACGTGGCAGCGGTGGGCATCTCCATCTTTGTCGGCACCGATTATGAGCGGGAGTCCCTGTTAAATCTAGCCAAGCTGGTGGACGAGGGCGAGAGGTACGGCATCCCGGTAATGGCGGTTACGGCGGTGGGCCGAGAGCTGGAAAAACGGGACGCCCGTTACCTGGCCCTGGCCTCTCGTATCGCCGCCGAGTTGGGGGCCAAGGTGGTGAAAACCTACTGGTGTGAAGGCTTTGAGAAGGTATCCCGGGGCTGTCCCGTTCCCGTGGTCATGGCCGGCGGCCCCCAGGTGGACACGGAGCTAGAGGTGCTGGAGTTTGTTTACGACGGGATGCAGCGGGGGGCCATTGGGGTTAATTTGGGGCGCAACATCTGGCAGAACGATTACCCCGTGGCCATGATCAAGGCCATCCGCGCCATCATCCACGAAAAGGCTACCGCCAAAGAATCCCACGAGCTCTACAACAGCCTCAAAGGCGAGCCGGTGGCGGTGAGGTAGCTGGAAGTGGAAGACAGCAGAGTTTAAACAAAAAAGTGTAAAGAGCGGTGATTAGCGAAAACAGGGCCAACTCCGTAAAGGAGGTTCGACACTGGCCGATCCCAGACGTATCAAACACAGGCTGAAAAATGTAATTCAAAAAGAAAATAGCAAACGAGGCCACAATTGTAGGGTGGCAAAAAAGGTGACTCCATCGCCAGAAAAAGGAGAGTCAAAATGGTAAGGCAGCCTAGCAAATGCGTTGCATGCCATGCATCCGGACTAGAGCAATTAGCACAAACAATGGCGCTTGTCCCTGTTGATCCAGCAAACCCCCAGAGGTTGAAAATGAACTTTGAGCCCTTTGACATCCGACCTTTAACCATATAC
>JACQTR010000166.1 GCA_016210705.1 Chloroflexota bacterium
AGGTCATGTAGACATTGCCCACACCAAAGGCCACGGAGAGGAGCCTAGCCCACACCTCAGTATCGTTTAGTTGCATCCAGAAGCGTAGCAGAAGAAAATATAGAGGGGATTGCATATCTCGCACGGCACCTTGAAGCACTTTAACCAAATTGGAGCGGTCGGCTAGGGCCAGGCTGTGGGCAGTATCGAACCAAAGGCTTTTGTTTTGAATATCGTAGAGGCGAAAACCCAAGGCCAAGAGCAGGATGGCGACCAGGGCCATTGTCGCCCAAGGTAGACAGGCGAGCCAGCCTCCTAACCGCGACCTTATCAAGGTACTTGCCCTAGTTACCATCGAAGCCTAGCCGGTCACCGCCGGACGGCGCAGATATAGAGGTTGAAAGGTGGCCAAGTCATCTTTATCCCCAACTTTCAGGCGCCGCCATCCCAAACGGGCTAAGCAGCCCGCTCGTCGCTGGCTAGGGGCCACCACATAACCGACGGCCGCCAGACGTTCTTTAATGGTAGCCGATAGCTGACCGCAGCAGAGGCTTCGCTGAGGAAGTTCGACTGCTAAAGCCTCGACGCTGATAATGTGCTCCTCTCGGAGTCGTCGCCATTGTTCCCCTTGCTGCTGGTAAAGGGCAGCGGCCACCTCGCCCCTACCAGCGTCGAGGAGAGAACAGATGGGACGTCCGGTGATAGCGTAGGGATAGGCCTCTGCCTCCAGGGTGCTGATGCCCACCACTGGGATGTCTAGAGCAAGAGCCAGCCCCTTTGCGGTGCTCATGCCCACCCGCAACCCAGTAAAACTACCCGGGCCATTGGCCACTATTATACCCTCCAATTGCTCTATCGTTGTCTGGGCTAGGTTTAAAAGATGAAGGATATTGGGCACTAGTTGGGCAGTGTGGCTCTGGCCGGCAGCCCAGGTTAGCTCCGCCCTCACCTCATCCTCATGGCACAGCGCTATGCTGGCCATTTCGGTGGCGGTATCTATCGCCAGTTCCACCCTAACCCCTTCCCGCCGCAATTTGATATCGGACCTGTTCCAACATCTCCTCATAGCGTTTTCCCTTAGGCTCCATTCGTAGGCTGCGCCGGCGAGGAGAAAGATAAGCCAAGCTGATCAACATATGCTCTGGAGGAAAAATGCTCAACGCTCTTTCCGCCCACTCCACCACACAAACCCCCTTTCCATAGAAATAGTCTTCCAACCCCAGTTCCACTACCTCTTCAACACACTCAAGGCGATAAAGATCGATGTGATAGAGGGGCAACCGGCCCTCATAACAATGAACCAATACAAAGCTGGGACTGCGGGCTGGCTCCGCAGAACCCAGCCCTTGAGCCATGCCTTGCACTAAACAGGTCTTTCCCGTTCCCAACCCCCCCCGCAAAAGAAAGATATCGCCAGCTTGGGCCAGCTCGCCCAGGTAGCTCCCTAGATGCTGGGTTTCCCGAGGGCTTCGGCTTACCAGATCCAGAAAAATTCCCTGGGCCAAAACTAGACCTCCCGTGGACTCAGCTCCCGCCAGCAATTAGCCATATGGACTAGGGCACGCCGCCCGTTAGAAAGTGGGATAAATGAAGAGTAAGAAAATGGCCTAAAAATCAGGAGCTTCTTCTCGCCCACGGGCTAACCTCTGCTGACAATTATTTTATCCATTAGCCGCCAGATGATCCCACCCCTTCCGGCCCCACGATACTTCCCGCCCGGCACTATTCAGTGCCACCACCCGACCAGGCTGATCCTTAACCACTTCTCCGATGACTGTCATCTGAACAGGCAGGGCCTCTTTCAGCTCATCGAGTGTGGCTTCCTTGCCAGTGAACAGGAGTTCGTAATCCTCGCCTCCGGCCAGGGCCAAATCCAGGGCCTCCTCACCAAATACCGCTTTCACCGCGGGGTGAACTGGCACGCGGTCTAGCCATACTCTAGCGCCTAAGGCACTGGCTTGACAAAGACGGATTAGATCGCTCATCAGACCATCGCTCACATCGATAGCCGCCCGCACTCCATGGCGCACTAGGATCTGACCTTCGGCCACCCGGGGCTGAGGACGAAAATGGGCCTCCTTTAGAAGACTAACCACAGCCTCCTCCCCATTTATGGGGCTACGGAGTAACTTAAGACCAGCGGCGGCCGCCCCCAACCAACCGGTTACAGCGATTCGTTCCCCAACCCGGGCACTGGAGCGTGTAAGCACTGGGAGACGGCGCCCCACTTTTAGCCCAGCTTTCCCCAATAAAGTGATGGAGATAATTATCTGGGGAGCCCTCACCACATCCCCACCCACAATGGTCACCCCGAAACGTTGGGCCATGGCCAACATACCCTCATAAAGCTCACTGACCCACTCCACTTCGGTATCCGGCGGCAAGCCCAAGGTTATAAGGGCGTGCTGGGGAATGCCTCCCATGGCAGCGATATCGCTAAGATTGACCGCTAAGGCCTTCCACCCCAGTGCCCGCCCGGTGGCCATCCCTGTTATAAAGTGAACACCCTCCACTAGGCTATCGGTAGTTGCTAGTTGGAGGGAGGCCAAAATACGCCAGGCGGCGGCATCATCACCGATGCCCAACACGACCCCCTCCCCACAGCCCGCCTTCTTAACCATCTGAGCCAGAAGCTCGATGAGCCCAAATTCACCTATTTCCTGCACTTTCATCACGGCCTGTATTATATTATGTTCTCACCATTACGGACAACGCCTGGCAAGACCCTTCTGAATCTGATATAGTGCGCCGTAAAGGCCAATGCGCTACGCCATCCTCGCCGATATACACAGTAATCTAGAGGCCTTGGAGGCTGTGCTACTGGATGTGGATAAACAGGGAGGAGCCGATGTCTTCTGGTGTTTGGGGGATATTGTGGGCTATGGCCCAAACCCTGAGGAATGCATCAAACGCCTTAGCCAGTACCAGCCCCTCACCGTCCTGGGCAACCACGACTTAGGGGCTACTGGGGAACTGGATCTCAGTTATTTCAACCCCGATGCTGCCGCCGCCTGCCTTTGGAATGCCCAAAGGCTCAAGTCTGAGGAGATTCGATACTTGAGCCAACTCCCCCAAAAGGCCGTAACCGACGATTTTACCCTGGCCCATGGTAGCCCCCGAGACCCCATCTGGGAATACGTCCTCTCCTCTGCCATCGCTCAGGCCAACCTGGCCCACTTTGAGACCTTCTTCTGCCTCATCGGCCATAGCCACATTCCTTTGGTTTTCGAATCAGCCCCTGGGGACCCTGGCCACTTGCGGGAGTTGCCACTGCGATTAACTTTGGGGGAACGGCGCCTTATCATAAATCCGGGGAGTGTTGGCCAACCTAGAGATGGCGACCCACGTGCCAGCTATGCCCTTTATGATGCCGAACAAAGGCTTATCTACCACCATCGCGTCCCTTACCCGGTTTCCATTACCCAAGAAAAAATGCGCCTTGCCGGCCTGCCCCCCCGTCTGGCTCTCCGCCTCAGCTTAGGTCGCTGAATGAGGCTCAGGTGACCTCCTCCTCATCGGGCTCTAAGTCGTGCTCCGCCGGCTCCACATGAACCATCACC